>NZ_JBNPMC010000019.1:0-59608 GCF_050313795.1 Bariatricus sp. SGI.154 | reverse complement strand
CACATATCCCATCCTTCTTTAGATTCTCCTTTAACTTTCGGATTACAGAATGGAACACCTCCAACTCTTCATCCTCAATCCCCTCCATAAGACTGGCATCCATATTATCAATCATATGTTCCATCGTCTCATGGCTCAGGATACCCTTCTCGGTCAGAATCACTTTCTTAAGTCTCGCATCATGTTCCACCGATTCTCTACGTATGAATCCTTTCTTCTCCATAAGTTTGATCACATTCGTAACCGTAGACCTCCCCACAGAAAAATCCTTCTCAATATCCTTCTGAAACACATCCCGATCCCGATTTGCATACAGATAGCGGATAATCCATCCATGCATCAACGTAATCTCATCAATCCCTGCCGCCCTGACATGCGCCTGCATATTCCGAGCCAGCATATGATCCAGCATACGAATCTCGAATCCGATCCGCTCTTCCTTCCTTCTCATACGACCACACCACACTCTTTCCCAATCGCCAATTCAAAACACCCTCACAACCAATTTCTCCACATCAAACCGCTTCACACCGAACCACTCTGCACATAAATTGCTCACTATCAAACTGTTCACTCACCAAACTGTTTGTTATCAAATTGTTTGTTATCAAATTGTTTGCTATCAAACATATTCTATCACACCCCCAAAAAATGTCAACCCCAATTTCATTCTCCCACCGCATTGCCACTCGCCCCACATATCCTCCCACAGAGAAATCTCCGGAGATTCGGAACTGTCAGGTGGCGTAAGGCTTTTGCGTGGGTGGAGGCCGTTGGCTAAGTTTTTAGAATATGTTGCAGCAAAAAGGGCGTTTCTTTCGCACGAAGATGGAACCACAAGTTCCATCTGAGAGGGCTGCTGAACTGCGAAGTCATCAAGACTTCGGAGTGAATCAGCCCGGTTGCGAAAGAAACACCCTTTTTGCTGTTACATATTCTTAAACTGAGACTCCGGTCTCCGGCCACGCAAAAGCCTTACGTCCACCGTCCACTACCAATCTCCTACTTCCTCTCCAAGATATCCTCCTCATACCTAACCTTCTCCATCGTAAATCCTCTCCCTCGCACCTCATTGATCTGCGAAATCGTAATAAATGCCTTCGGATCGATCACCTGTACCATCTCATTCACTGAATACAGTTTCCGGTTCGGGATTACACACAGCACTGCCTTCTGCTGTTTCCCGCCATATCCGGTTTCCACATGAACCAGCGTTACTCCGGCGTCAATCTCCTTTAACATCTTTTCTTTCACTTCTTCATATTTCTCCGTAATGACAAAGAGTTGGATCTGAGACTGTCCCATCAGGATTACCTTATTCATCACAGTTGTAGTCACAACCAATGCAAGAATACCATACAATATCTGCTCTGAATCAGAAAAGAACACCTGACACCCAAGTACAATGAAGTCAATGATATACATCAATACTGCCACCGGTGCATGGAACAGTTTGTTGAATACAAGCGCAAGAATATCCGTTCCCCCAGTAGACGAACCTACTCTTACCACTAATCCAATGCCCAACCCCAGAAGAGCGCCTGCATACAATGTGGCAAGCATAATATTATCCGTCAATTCCGTAATTCCCGGAATCGACTGTACAATAGACAGGAACATCGGATATACGAATGTACTGATAATCGTAGTCAATGCGAACTTCTTCCCCAACACGAACGTTCCCAATATAAAGAGAACTGCATTGACAACCAGAATAATCAGCGACAGATTAATCGGCAGATAATGACTGATCGTAAGACCAATACCAGTTGCACCGCCCATAATAATTCCATGAGGCACTACAAATGCCCCAACTGTAAAAGCCAAAACCGCATTCCCCACCAGAACCCCAATTATCGTCTCCAATGTCTTTTTCCAATTTTTCTTCATCTCTTTTAAAACCTCTCTTTTTATTTGCTAAGATATCCCCTTCATCGTAAGTTGGATACGCTTCTTCTTAAGGTCCACACTCAACACTTTCACATCCACGATGTCCCCCACGCTTACAACTTCCAACGGATGCTTAATGAATTTCTTATCTGTAATCTCAGAGATATGTACCAGACCATCCTGATGGACACCTATATCGACAAATACCCCAAAGTCGATCACATTTCTAACCGTTCCTTTTAACACCATGCCTTCTGTCAGATCTTTCATCTCCAGAACATCCGTCCTTAAGATTGGCTTTGGCATCTCATCACGCGGATCTCTGGCTGGCTTCTCCAGTTCCTTTACAATATCTCTTAAAGTAATCTCGCCTACTCCAAGTTCTTCTGCCAGTCTCTTATAATCCTTAATCGTCAGTGAAAGTCCTACCAGTTTTCCTCCGCTGATATCTTCTACAGAGAATCCCTGTTTTGCCAGAACCTTCTTAGCCGCTTCATAGGATTCCGGGTGCACGCTTGTTCCATCCAGCGGATTATCCCCGCCCTGGATTCTCATGAATCCGGCACACTGTTCATAAGCTTTGGGTCCTAACTTGGCAACTTTGAGAAGCTGCTTGCGATCCGTGAACTTCCCATTCTCCTCACGGTAAGTCACAATGTTTTTTGCAATAGTACCTGAGATACCTGAGATATATGCCAGTAACGGTGCAGACGCCGTATTCAGATCCACTCCGACTCTGTTCACACAATCTTCTACAACACCCGACAATGCCTCGCTTAACTTCTTCTGATTCATGTCATGCTGGTATTGGCCTACCCCGATAGATTTGGGGTCGATCTTAACCAACTCTGCCAGCGGGTCCTGAAGTCGTCTTGCAATGGAGGTAGCACTCCTTTGCCCAACATCGAACTTCGGGAATTCCTCGGATGCCAGTTTGCTTGCAGAATAGACAGACGCTCCCGCTTCATTGACAATCACATATTGTACCTTCTGCGGAATCTCTTTTAACAATTCCACAATGAACATCTCTGATTCACGGGAAGCAGTTCCATTTCCCACAGAAATAAGCGTAACGTTGTATTTTGGAATAATCTTTTTCAACAAGTCTTTTGATGCCTTGATCTTCTGTGGAGTCGTCGGCGCTGTCGGATAGATTACCGTAGTTCCAATTACCTTTCCGGTTGGGTCTACCACTGCCAGTTTGCACCCGGTACGGAACGCCGGGTCCCACCCAAGCACAGTCTGTCCGACGATCGGTGGCTGCATCAGAAGCTGCTCCAGATTCTTCTTGAATACTTCTATGGCCCCATCTTCTGCTTTCTCCGTCAGATCATTACGGATCTCACGTTCTATCGCCGGAGCGATCAAACGCTTATAACTGTCCTCCACTGCCTCTTTCAGAATTGGCGTGGTATAAGGATTATCGCTGTGAATCGTCTTCTTCTCCAGATAACGGATAATATCCTCTTCCGGAGCCTCAATTTTAACAGATAAAAACTTCTCCTTCTCCCCACGGTTCAGTGCAAGTACACGATGTCCCGCCAGCCTGTTCACCGGCTCTTCAAAATCATAATACATCTCATAGACGGACTCCGCTTTCTCATCCTTCGCCGCGGAGATCAGTCTTCCCTTCTGAGTCGTGATCTTTCGTATCCAGATACGATAATCTGCCTCATCAGAGATACTCTCAGCGATAATGTCCTTCGCTCCTGCGATTGCATCTTCTGCAGTATTGACATCCTTCTCCGGGTTAATATACTCCCTCGCCACTTCTTCAATTGGCTGTTTCGATTTCTGCAATGTAATCACTGCTGCCAGCGGTTCAAGCCCTTTCTCTTTCGCGATCGTCGCCCTCGTTCTTCTCTTCGGGCGGTACGGGCGGTACAAGTCTTCCACCACGACCAATGTCTCCGCCGCAAGGATCTGCCGTTTCAACTCTTCGCTAAGTTTACCCTGCTCCTGGATACTGGATAATACCTGTTCTTTCTTCTCTTCCAGATTCCGCAGATAAGTAAGCCTCTCGTGAAGCCTTCGGAGCTGTTCATCATCCAGCGTTCCTGTGGCTTCTTTTCTATATCTTGCAATAAATGGTATGGTATTACCCTCATCGATCAACTTGACCGCAGCATCTACCTGCCATCTCTTCACACCCAATTCTTCTGTAATCTTTTGATTAATATCCATGTCATATACCCTTTCTCATATTGCCTGCTGCATATCTGCTAACATAATTACTCTTCTGTCAGCCGATGGTATCTATTATAGCCGAATTTCCATTAGACCGCAACGCTATACGCAATACCGAGTTCACTCTGTTTTCTTGAAAATTCTGAACCCTTATGCTATAATCGCCATAGAGATTATTCGATGAATATTTCTGTAAAAAAGTTAAGGGGCTTCTCCCCGGGGAGTATCGAATTATGAATCAGGAAACACAAGAATTATCTAAGCAGCAGTTGAAATCAAAAGAAACAAAGGACAAGATCTTCCGTGCCGCCAAACACATCCTTCAGAAAAAAGGATACGAGCAACTCTCTATTAAGAATATCTGCGAGGAAGCAGGCGTATCAAACGGAAGTTTCTATCATCATTTTAAGACTAAGGACGATCTTCTGTCCTATTATATTGAAGAACAGCCCAGCATTAATCCCGATCTTCTGGACATGCCTGCGAATGCCAGCGAAGCCAAGCAGGCAATTATCTATGTGTATCTGAACTATGTACACTACTGCCAGGAACTGGGCGTAGAATTCATGTCCAATTATTATACGCCAAAGAACCAGTCCTTGAATCCACTCATCAGGACAGAGAGACCTTACCCGATCATTACCGTATCGAATTACCTGAAGAAAGTAATCGATGCTCATATCATCCGGCCGTCTCTTAGCCTGGAGGAGATCACGACAGATATCCGCATGATCGTAATCGGCAATGTATTCGAGTGGTGCCTGAAAAGCGGAGATGCGGATTTTGAAGGAAACATGAGACGCTCACTGGAAGTCTACCTGGACGGACTGTTCTAATCAGTCTTCGTCCGGTTTTTCTTAAAAATGGACAGTAAAAAATCCTTCAAGCAAGCGGACTCAAAGGATTTTCTAGAAGGGAATATGGTAGTGAAACCATTTAAACAATAATATCTTTTAAATGTATTATAGTACTACCTTGCGAATAATTCCAATCACTTATTTTTATATAAGTTTTCTATTTATTGACAATATCTATAAGGAGATCTGTATGTATACATTTATTGTTAACCCTAATTCACGTTCCGGTACGGGATTGCGCTTGTGGAATTCCGTTGAATCCGTATTGAAAGCAAGAAACGTCCGCTATCAGGTATTTTTTACCAAATACCAGCATCATGCTACCGGCATTGCCCGGAAACTCACTTCCGACCTTGAGAGGCATACCATAATCGCACTTGGCGGAGATGGGACGATCAACGAAGTAATTAACGGAATCACCAGCCTCTCCAAAGTAACCCTGGGGTACATACCGACTGGCTCCGGCAACGATTTTGCGCGAAGCCTGAGGCTGCCTACAGACCCGCTGAAGGCTTTGGATAATATTCTGACTCCTGTCAATTATACTTCTATTAATATTGGCGTTCTTTCATACGAAGACGTCAAAAGACGTTTTGCAGTAAGTTCCGGTATCGGGTTTGATGCAGGTGTCTGCCATGAGGTTATGGTATCACGGCTGAAAATATTGCTTAATAAGATCAGACTCGGTAAACTGACCTATGTAGGAATTGCCTTGAAAAGAATCATTACGCTGACCCCAAGATCAATGACTCTCCTTTTAGACGATGAGCGCAAGATCGTATTCGACAGAGTCTATTTTGCTACTGCCATGAACCTGGCATATGAGGGCGGCGGATTCAAGTTCTGTCCAAAAGCAGATTCCGGGGATGACCTGTTGGATATGATTGTAATATCTAATATGCCAAAGTTAAAAGCGTTATCTTTACTGCCAACAGCCTTCAAAGGCTGGCATACCCGCTTTAAAGGAGTCAATACATATACTTGCAAAAAGATTGATATCATCAGTGAAGTGCCGCTTCCCCTCCATGCGGATGGAGAACCCATCCTCAGCCAGACACACATGAATGTCTGCCTGGAACCGGAAAAATTACGGATAATCGGAACTCCCCTGTAGATATCATTCTTAAAAACCTATCCCCGATGTTACCAATGGAGGATTACATCATGACTGTATTCATTATCTTAGTTATCGGAATTATAGTATTATATTTATTTACAATCTTTCCCCGGCTTTCCCGCAAGCGGGACATGCTCCGCTACCATCACACAATGTTCGCCCATCGTGGCTATCACTGCGCCCAAAAGGGAATCCCTGAGAATTCCATTAAGTCCTTTCGTGCCGCCCTGGCAAGAGGATACGGAATCGAGATCGATCTTCACCTTACCAAAGACGGACAATTGGTAGTCTTCCATGATGATACGCTTGAGAGGATGTGCGGACGCCCGGATACGATCGAAGACCTGACTTATGAAGAACTTAAATCCTGCCATCTTCTTGATACCACCGAAACGATACCGCTGTTCACTGATGTGCTGACTCTTGTCAGAGGCCGTGTCCCGTTATTGATCGAACTCAAGATTCCCGGCTCTTCTACTCAGATATGCGAAGAAACGTTTCGCGCCCTGAAGGAATATCAGGGTCCATATCTAATTCAGTCCTTTAATACCATGGGAATCCGCTGGTTTCGGCTTCATGCGCCTCATATATTAAGAGGGCAGCTCTCTTCGAACTTAACAGGAGAAGACCTGACGGAAGCATGGATCTTCCGCTTCATGGTGAAGCACCTGATGACCAATTTTTTAGGACGTCCTGACTTTATTTCCTATAACCTGAATGACCTTCCGATTGCTAATGTATGGATTCTTCAGTATATCTTTCGGGTACCAGTCGCCGTATGGACGCTTCGCACCCCGGATATGCTGGCAACAGGCAAGAAGCATTTTGACATGCAGATATTCGAAAAACCATGTGAAAATTATTAACAAATAGTGAACACGGTTGTTGATTCTTTTTTTTCATGTTATAATCCGTGGTGAAGCAAGAATATACTGTAATAATGGGGCTTATAAAAGGGGTAATTCATATGAAAGCCATCGAAAGGATCAAAATGATCGCCATGAAATACAGCCATGCATGGGTATTCCTGTACGGATTCATCTATATGCCGTGGTTCATGTATTTGGAGAGACGGACGAATGTTCGTCATTTCCTGATTCATTCACCAATTGACAACTATATTCCTTTTGTGGAATATTTTATCGTGCCATATCTGTTGTGGTTCGCATTTATTGCCATAACAGTCCTGTACTTTTTCTTTACAGACAAATGGGGATTCTACCGGCTGACGGCTTTTTTAATCGCCGGGATGACACTCTTCCTGATTATATGCACGGTTTTCCCGAATGGACTGCACTTGCGTCCGACTACATTTGCAAGGGATAATATATTCGTAGATATTGTGAAGTATGTATATGCAACCGATACTCCGACGAACGTACTGCCGAGTATCCATGTGTTCAATTCCATCGGCGTCTGCATTGCTATCGCGCATAGCGACGCATTAAAAAAACACCGCAAGATTCAATATACTTCCTATGTACTTGCCGCTTTAATCATCTTATCCACAGTTTTCTTAAAACAGCACTCTGTGACGGATGTTATCGCTGCTTTTGCACTGGCATGCATCATATATCCATTCGTGTATGCTACCCAGGAAAGGAAAGCACCAAAACTTTCCCATCAACCAATATAACTCTTGCGCATCAGCGCAATTTATTAACATTTTATGAGGAGGATTTAAATTATGTACGCAGAGTTTAGTGAAAATCTTGTAACAGGAAATGAAATGATCGATTCCCACCACAAGGAGTTGATCGACAGAATGAATAAATTGCTGGATAGTTGCGAAAGAAGCAACGAAAAAAGTGTAGCAGTTAAGACACTGGATTATCTGGCAGACTATACAGATTTCCATTTTACAGCAGAAGAGGAACTTCAGAAGGAGATTGAGTATCCGGGATATGAGCAGCATAAGGCTCAGCATGAGGCTTTCAAAAAGACAATCCAGGAACTGGATCAGATGCTTGAAGAAGAGGAAGGACCTTCCAATGCTTTCGTAGAGAAGGTTCAGGAGAACGTTGTAAAATGGTTCTACACACATATCGAAGGATTCGACAGATCTGTGGCTGAATACAAATTCATGCGCGAAAGTAATGAAAGATTGTAATTAGTATCTGAATTGAAACCTACAGAATCTGCCACTGGCAGTTCCTGTAAGATGCTATGGAAACCCTAAGCCCGTGAGATCAAAGCAAAATGCTTTTCCTCTCACGGGCTTATGATTTTTAGGAACATTCTATGTAATCTTCTTATCTTTTATCTCGATAAAATGGTTTTCCTATAACATCTCAATAAATGCTGCAATTCTTGTATTCAACTGACCAATATCTGCCTGGGAGTAATCTGTCTCTACATTGATGTATGGAATACCTTTCTTCTCATTTACAAACCGGCGGATTGCCAGAGTCTCTACATTGTATGTATGACAGGCTTGCAGTGTCATCTCTACAACACCGTCTACTTTGTACTCATCAATCAATCTGCCTAACAGTTCCAGACGATTCGGATTCGGAGTCATGACAGAGCATCCGATATTGAGATACCTTCTTGCCAGAGCATCGTATACGTCCGGGTTATCCTCATCAACTAACTTGTCAATGGATTTTGCACCGCTGCAGCTCTCATATGTAACTACAACACCACCATTATCTTCTACGGCTCTGATTACCTTTTCAGTTGCACCGCCGATTGGGCATCCGGTGATAAGGATACGTGGTTTCTTATCCAGCATCTTGCCTTCTGCATATTCTTTCTCAATCTTTTCTACCAATGCATCAACTTCTACCGGAATCATCTTTCTGTCGAATTTGAATCCGCTTCCGTACAATACTTTGAACAGATCCTGCCCATTAATCGGAGCCGGGTCATTTCTCATAACTTCATAAAGTCTCTTAAGAGATCTTCTTCCTGCGTTATTCACCTTGATTGCTTCCCGGATATCATCTTCCGTAATCGTAACATTAAACTTCTTCTCAAGATATTCCTTAAAACGAATCATCTCACTCTTCCACAGTTTTAACGCTTCTTCGCCCTGAGTATTCGGCAACTCCATAATGAATACATCTTTGAATTCAGACATATATTCATACATCTTCTTCTTTCCATCACAAGTAGTCTCCCCAACTACCACATCAGAGAAATAGAAGAATGGACATTTGTCCGTCTTAGCAAATCCATAACTGGACTTAATCAATGGACATAAGTTCTTCGGCAGATCCTTCTCTGCTTCCGGAATAGTCTCATCAGATGTAGAACACAGACCAACTGTTGCTGCGCCCATCGCCATTGCAATCTCCTGTGGAAAATACGTACAGTATGCTCCGACTACCGGAACTCCTTTGTCTTTTAACTGTTTTACAGCTAAGAAAGAGTTCTTTCTCTGTTCGGCAAACTCTTCGAATACCTCTGGTAAATCTTTAATAATTTCCATTACATTTCCTCCTAACGTTTCGCTTAAAATGCTATTACTATCATACCACTTATGGACAGAGTCAAAAAATCGAAAATATTGATAATATGGGCTTTTTATAGATATTTTCTATCAACTAGGAATTTAGTGGAGAAAAGTAGATTTTCGAAAGTGTACGGTGAAGCAGAAGAGGATGGCTGGCTCTGAAACCGGGACGTTTCGTTAACAAGGTGTAAGCGGGAGAATCCCCGTAGATTGGCAACCGCGTACACAGACTCCGAAATCTTGATGATTTCGCAGTCAGGGTACTCTTTCGCCTTTGACGTGAAGTCAAAGGCTCATGCCAATCTACGGGGATTCTCCCGCTAACGCCTTGTAAAACTTACTTAACGGCCTCAGAGCCAGCCATCCTCTTCTGCTTCACCTGACATTTCCGGAATCTCAGGGTTTTCTCCGCTAGGAGGATTCCCGGCAGGAATGCGCGTGGAGCGGTGTTGGATGAATAACAGATAGGGAGTGTGTGGACTGGTGTTAACCATGGATTGAACTGAGGTATGTGGAATTATATTGGTAAAGCAATATGTGTTTCATGAAGTAAACAGAAGTTTTCCTCCTTCCCCTACACTTCCAATATGTTATCCCACCGATACCGTTCCACACACTCTACCGGAATCCCCCACGGGAGAAAGCCTTGCGAGAATGTGTATGGAACGATATTGCCGGGGAGTATGTTAAGAGTACAGAAAGTGTAGGGGATGTAATCACATCTAATATATGTCAATTCTCTTTTTTCGCCAATATTACATACCTTAATACCAAAAAGCCTGAGTCATAGTATGTAACCATCAATCATCTGGGCTAACACTGCCAAGATGATTGCCGCTGATAGCAATCCCTCATACACATACTTCATACACATTCACCAGCAATCCGGTTTCCACTAATTCCAACTAGTTCCAAGCGGTTCTAACTATCAACATGTTTGCTTGTCTTAATTTACTTACCTTATCTTATTTCAACCGTCATTTCTTGCCAATCCCGTTCCCCATTGCACTTCCGCCAGGAATCCTCCCCGTTCATGAAGAATCACACATAAGAATGTCAGGCAGAGAGGGGCAGTGTGGGCGTTCAGATCCGTAGAAGAGCCGTACAAGCCGTTAGTGAAAAAGAGGTCTGAAATCAGGATGAATTCTGTGCCACAAGCACAGAATTCAAGAATGTCTGAGTCGGAAAAATCTTTCAGATTTTCTCCGACGATTACATTCGATTCCTGATTTTAGACCTCTTTTGAACTTACGGATTGTAGACGACTGGAGTCGAATCTGAACGCCCATACTGCCCCTCTCTGCCGTACACTCCACATATACTCTTCAAGAACTAAATTCCCCTTGAATATTTCATATACTTCTCAAACGCAGATGGTATCGGATACTCCCTCTCTATCTCTTCCGGATGAATGAATAAAAAATCCTTCTTATTCGTCTTCTCCAGTTCATCAACTATCACTTCGTACCCCGTCATATGCCATTCGATATGGCTGAATATATGCTTCACATTCTCAAGTCGCTTTACCCTGACTGGCATAAGACCGATAGACTTGCTGTATGCTGTCACTTCATCCATTGTCATCTCGCCTAATTCACTTGGAAATTCATACAGACCTGCAAGCAGTCCCTTGGATGGTCGTTTTCGAATCGCAAGTTTCTTTCCATCCTTGAAGATGAATATGGTTCTTTTTTCTATTTTTCTTGCTTTTCCTTTACTCTTGACCGGAATCTCAGATATCGTCCCCCGTTTTCTCGCTTCGCATAGTTCTGCCACCGGACATTCTTCACATCGTGGTTCGCCATTAGGTACGCATACAATTGCTCCCAATTCAATCAGTCCCTGGTTAAAATCACTGGCTTTTCCTTCCGGTATTACCTGCTCCAGAGCCTCCTCCATCTTGTTTCGTACACTCTGCTTCATAATGTCCTCCCGGCTTCCGGTCAGCCTGGATATGACCCTTAATACGTTACCATCTACCGCAGGCTTTGGTATTCCGTAGGCAAATGCGCTAATTGCGCCTGCGGTGTAATTGCCAATTCCTTTCAGAGAACGTATCTCCTCATAAGTGCCAGGGAATTCTCCATGATAGTCTACCATAATTTGCTGTGCTGCTTTCTGCATATTCCGCACACGATTATAGTACCCCAGTCCTTCCCATAATTTCAGAAGCGTATCCTCTTCTGCCTCTGCCAGTTCCTTCACGGTTGGAAGTTCTCTTAAGAAGCGTTCATAATATGGCTTCACTGCCTCCACTCTCGTCTGCTGCAGCATAATCTCTGACACCCACACACGGTAAGCATCCGGATTCCTGCGCCATGGAAGATCCCTCTTATGTCCGCCATACCAATTCACAATCGGTTCTGCCATTTCATACAGAATCGTATTCTCTAATACTACCGGGACTTCATCTGCAATCTCAATTCGATCTGCTTCTACTTCACAATCATATGCCACAATGTGTACCCCAGCCTTGGCTGCACTTCTTAACGCCTCCCCAAATGCCGGATGGGTATCCATATTCGGCGTAAAATACCGGACGTCCTTCATCTGGATCACGAAAAACACATAAGTCTCGTAACCCTCTTCCACTGCCGCCTGCAGTTCCTCCACATGCTTCACTGCCCGTTCACTTGGCGCATCTGGGAAACGTACGACTCGATTCTCCTCTAAAGTAACACCCTTTACCTCAATGAATATCCGTCTGCCTTCTGCTTCCACATAAAGGTCAAAACGTGAACTTCCATACGTGTATTCCGGCTGTATGCAAGTGATATTCTGGAATAGATTGCCCTTCTTAAGCCATTCCTCTACCACCTTGTTCGGTATCTGAGAATCCATGTTCACCATGCGCTCGCCCTTTTCTACCGCAATTAAATCCCATCTTGTTTTTCTCTGAGGATTGTCCGATTCCTGCACATATACGGTCGCCCCCGGCTTCAATAGTTCCGCACAACGCCCTGTATTCTTCACATGTACTGTTTCCTTTTGTCCCTCTAGTTCTATATATGCAATAAAACGATTGGGACGTTCTAAGAACGTCCCGGATCTGATGTTGTTATATCTCACCTATTCTTCTCCCTAATCTATACATGATTCTTGCCGGACAAATCTGCCGCCACCATTCAAACCTTACTTCACTAATACATTATACTTTAACATCCCTGAATAAACAATCCCAAAAGTCCAGTATCTCCGTTAAATCCCCTGTGAAATCGCCCCTGCGCAGCACACCCGCACGCAAGCCGGTTCTCTTCCCTCGCGAAGCCGCTCCATGCAACCATCGCATTTCTCCATCTTCCCGTCTTCATCATAGTGGATGACATTCTTCGGACAGACCGTCTCACACTTCCTGCATCCGATGCATTTCTCCTTATCCACCAGAATCAGTCCGAATTCCTCATCCTTATAGATTGCTCCAGCAGGGCAATTCTTCATACACAATCCACAATGAATACATCCCTCGCAGATATTCTTCTGGAATCCATCTTCCCTTACTTCTTTGATGGCTCTGTAACTTGGAGCATTTTCTGCCTCGGGTGGATGATGTTCCGCAATGCATGCAACATAACATGCATAGCATCCTATACATTTTTCCTTATCAAATCTTACTTTCATCTTCTCTCCTCTTTCTCAACACGGCAGAAATATCCCTTATATCCAGGGAAGCCTGAGATTGGGTCAACGTAGTCTTTTCCGATCAGTTCATTCGCCTCTCCCTTGGAACTCCCATGATAGATATACACAATTCCCGGCTCACCCATGACATTATACATTGCAATACCAGTAATCTCTCCTGCCGGGGACACAACCTTTACATAGTCTCCATCTTCGATGCCACACCTCTTCGCATCCTCAGGATGAATATCCACCAATGGCTCATTCTCTATATTCGCAAGCCAGGACATTCGATAGACTCTCGCATGGAAGAACTGCGGTTTTCTGCTGCCGGTATTTAAGATGAATGGATATTCTGTTCTGTCAATCTCCGTCTCAGTACGATAATCATGATACACCGGAAGCCCCTCATAGCCATGGCTCTCTCCATATCGCTCTAACACCAGAGACCGAATCTCCACTTTACCAGATGGGGTATTGAATGGCTGCTTCTCATAGGTCTTTACCACAGGAGAGAAGAGATTCTTACCCATCATTCCCTCCGAATGGTTCTTCAACACTTCCAGAGTAAGACCCGATGGCTCCAGGATATGCTGCATGTACGCATCATATCCGCCCTCCAGGACCTCATCGCTAATCGCCGCATCCCGCTGTTTCATTCTCTTGAGGACTTCCATGATAATCACAATATCATTCTTCGCTTCTCCCACCGGCTCTATGGCTTTATTAGAGAAGAAGAATCTGCCGCCCCTTCCTACATGCACCTCTTCCCTTTCGTAGGATGTGCATGCCGGCAATACCAGGTCTGCCGCCTTGGAAGAGTCTGACATAAAGAGTTCCACATTTACGTAAAAATCCAGTTTCTCTAAAGCATCTAAGAGATGTCCCGGTTTCGGCCACATACGATGGTTCAGTCCCATTGCAAACATCGCTTTGATCGGATATGGTTCTTCTTCCAATATGTAATCTGCAATCTTCGTACACTGCGCCTCATCACATGACAGATCAAACCATACCGGGAAGTCTTTTTGCCCAATAGCTTCTTCTCCATCATATCGCCTTACTTTGCCGAATTCATTTGCCGGAGAAAATGGTCCCGGCTGCGTCCGGTTGCCGCCTTCCACATCATAGTTTCCTGTAAGTGCGATCAGCGAGAATACCGCCCGGTAATTCTGCACTCCATTGATGTGATGTACAATCGGAGATGCCGAGAACATTACACTTGCCGGACCATTTCCCGCATAAGTCCTCGCTGCCAGCCGTATCTGTTCTGCCGGAACACCTGTTATCTTCTCTGCCTCCTCCGGCACGAACTTCTGCACATATTCTTTATATTCCTCGAATCCATAGACGTATTGCCCAACAAACTCTTTATCATACAGATCTTCCTCTATAATGACCTGTGCCATGGACAATGCCAACGCACCATCCGTTCCCGGAATCAATTGCAGATGGATATCCGCATCATGGGCAGTCACCGTATGCCTTGGATCCACATCAATAATCTTAACGCCTCGCTTCTTCAGCCCCTGATACATTCCACTCATAGGTGTATTGGAATGATACAGATTCGAACTCCATATAAGGAGTGTCCTGGCATTCTTCATATCCGGTCCGCAGATTCCATTGCCATACAACGAGCGCCATGCGAGGGCTGCTGCCTGGAAACAAGTACTGGATTCCGTACAGAAATTCGGCGAACCGTAGGCATTTGCCAGACGCAGAAGCGCCGGACGATACCATTTCGGATATCCGGCATAGAACACTGCGGATCTTGCACCATATTCCTTACGAATCCGAAGCAGATTCTCTGCAATCATCTCATATGCCTCATCCCATGAGATGCGCTCGAATCTACCTTCTCCTTTCTTTCCAACACGTTTCATCGGATACTGAATACGCTCTTTGTTGTATACATACTGTGTCGCTGCTACTCCCTTCGCACACATCCCTCCTGACTGCAGGGGAGTGTTACGTGCCCCTTCTACCGACATCAGTTTTCCGTCCCGCACATAGGCATCCACTTCACAACACGAACCACAAGTAGAACATGTCGTCTTCACAATCTTCGTATCGCCCATACTTATTTTCCTTTCTTTTTCGCTGCATATTTCGCAATCTCACGATTCACCCTGTTACGCAATGTAATAAGATACATATCCGACTTCGGATACCGCTTGAATGTCAATGGCTCTGCCAGTTCACCTTCAATTAATTACGTATCATATATTATCACATTATCATCATTTTGCCATATGATATATTAAAATCTTTTGAGGTGACACCCATGAAAAACTGCTCTGATCTCTATCTTCTTTCGACAATTGCCTGTAAATTATCCGAATGCCTCACCGAAGATGAACTAGAGGTTCTCGCATCCAGCCTTAAGACACTCGGAGAGATGCTGGATGTAGTTCTTGCACGCCAGGAATCATGCAAAAAGCATATCGTATGTAAAGAGAAATAATTCTATATTCTGATTTTCTCAATTCTGCATTCATGTACTTTCGTAGACTTATTATAATTAATTCCAACTAATAATAAGTCACCTTTGTAATCCTCCAATGCTTTTTTATACTTTTTCTTTTTAATCTGTTCAATCGCGCTTTCCGCTGATTTATCCCACTTAAGTTCTACAATAATAGCAGGCTTATTCGAATGTCTTCTTGGTCGAAATACAACATCTGCATATCCTTGCCCTGATGCTAATTCTCGGTGCAATACATAATCTCTTCGTGCACTGTAATAAGCAAGTGTAATTACACAACTCAATGAGTTCTCGTCGTTATATGCAAGAAGTGATGTATTCTCCATATGAACAGTATCTATTCCCCTGGCAACCGCTTCTTCATCGCCACACAATGTAGCATCTAGTAATTGCTCCGATTCCTCAAGAACCTGCGAAATCTCGCTCCATGTTTCACCTTCAAGAGCATTCTGGAATTCCTCTGCAATCTCCAGATTCGGAATAAACACCTCTCGCGTCTCTCTATCATATGCAAGATACCCTAGATGCACCAGTAATGTCAACACATCATCTTTACTCTTAAAAGTAGTCATATCATTCTGAAATCTTCTATAATTAATCTTAATCCTCCCACCACCAAGCATCCCGATAATTGCATCCTTCAATCCATCATAGTTCATATCCATGTAAATTTTTAATGCCTCATATGTCTCTGTATTAACCCAATAACTTTGAAAGGTCTGATTCAACATCGCATCCACAATAGACTTCGGTCCATATACATGTCCGACTCCCCTCATATAATATCCGTCATACCATTTCTTAGCCTCCTCAAAGTCCATACCATACTGCTCACATAGCCCTTCAACCTCCTGCTCTGTAAAGCCAGTATATGCCGCCATTTCTTTAGGATCTATCATCGAATACTCATAAAACATATTCAATGTCGAATGTGTCCCATACTTCTTGATCGGAAGAATTCCTGTCATGTATACCAGTTTTACGTAGGTCTGTCCTTTGAATAAGTCTTTCAAAAAATCAAGATAAACTTTTTGTGCTATTGTATTATTCTTCGTCTCCCGGAAAATACAATCCCATTCATCAATAACAAAGATAAAGCCACTCCCTGTCATTTTCTCAATCGCTTCAAATGCGGACACTAAATCCTTCGTCTCTGAATTGACATAATCTCCATAAATTTCTGACAGTTCTTTCAAAATCGTTTTTTCCAGATAAGATACCAGGTTCTCAGGTGTTTCCGCCCGCTGCAAAAAACGCTGCATTTCAAAAAACAGTACATCATACTGATTCAGATGCTGCATATAAGAATCATCTTTTTCTATTTCCAATCCATGAAACAATTCTTTAGAATCACATCTTTTCCCATAGTACGCCAATAACATCTGCGCTGCCATCGACTTTCCAAAACGTCTCGGTCTGCTTACGCACATGAATCTTTGTTCCGTGTCAATTACACGATTGGTATATCTAAGCAGCCCTGTCTTGTCAACATAAATCTTAGAATTCCTTGCGATTTCAAATCCTTTACTGCCTGGATTCAGATATATGCCATTCGCCCTTTTTGTATGGTTTCCATAAAAAGTCTTAGGCTCTCTTATCACACCTACCATCATACCACGGTCTCTTTGCAGCAGTATATCCGTCGATACCTCCAATGCATCTGCCATCTTTACCAGCATCACAAGATCCGGAGCATATGTTCCTAATTCATATCCTGCATAAACAGATCTTGTAATCCCTAACTTTTCCGCCAGGACTTCCTGAGTATAACCTCTGGCATTTCTAATCCTCCTAAGATGTTCGCCAAACTTCTCAATCCTGATATCCATGCAGCATCCCCCCTTTCCCAGTTGTTCGCCTTTATATATAACAATAGGCTATCGCATCTTATCTTAATACACAACAAGGAACAACCTTATTGACAGCCTTCTACGCATCTCTTACATCTATAATTAGGCTCATTCATTTTATTTTTCTATACCCTCTTTTTCTTTCATCCATTGAACTCCCCTCCCCACTAAAGTATAGTTAAATTATCACACAAAAGGAGGTGCCGCCTTATGCATAGAGACGACCAAATGACACCAAAAGAACGGGCATTCGCATTATTTGCCAAAAAACCAGTAGACCGTATGCCGATCAAACTCTTCTCTCCCTATATCGGAATGAACTTCGGAGCAACGTATGAAGAAGCATTCAACGATGCCAAATCACGCGCTTACTGGCTTATCGAAAGTTATAAACGATTCGGACAGGATGGATTAAGCGTTAATTACCGAATTGACGGAATCCCTGTGGCTTTCGGCGCCGAATCTACCTACGACCCCAGCGGAATACCAATCGTGAAGAATGCTGTTCTTGAGAAACTATCAGATGTAGACCAGTTAGACTTAGAAAATCTTAGATTTGAAAATGATGTAAATGCTCAGATTGCATTCGAAGCCGTAGAACGGATTCAGGATGAATTAAAAGATGAGATATTCACCGGAGTCGGCTTCATGGGACCATTCACGACCGCTGCCAACCTTGCCGGAACTACCACTGTACTGAAAGCCATGCGAAAAGATCCGGAAGGACTTCACAAGTTACTTGATTTTGCGGCTGATGCCACCATCGAAGTCGGGCGCAAATTCGTAGAAAACCAGATCGGTATAGGGCTTGCAGAACCAACCGCTTCATTAGTATCCCCCAAGCAGTTCCGCGAGTTCGTAACACCATATTATGTAAAGGTAATGGATAAATGGAAAGAATGGGGAAGCCGTGGTGCCGGTTTCCATATCTGCGGCGATACCACCAGACTTCTCGAGGCTTTCACAGAAATGGGGATTCGCGGCATCAGTATCGACAGTGCTGTAGATATTGCCTATGCCAAAGAAACTGTCGGCGATAAACTCTCTATCATGGGCAACGTATCTCCAATCGAAGTTCTGGAAGGTACTCCTGCATCTATTGAAGCCGCTGTCAAAAACTGCTTTGCCAAGTGCTGGGATAACCCTTGCGGATTCACGATTGCTCCAGGATGTGACATTCCGGTTACTGCATCCCTGGAAAATATCGATGCATATATGAAAGCAGCCAGAAGATGTGCAAAATATCCGGTTCAACCTTCAAATTGGGAATAGTTTCCACTCAAACAAATACTAATAAAGAAAGTGTCTGGTTTCATCACGACCAGACACCTTCTACTTAATAGTTTATATATAATCATTTCAAGTATAACTTAACTTTCTTCCAATATTCCTTTTGGCATCTGCCCAATCCTCGCACCACGTCCATATTTTCGCGCTGCATAGATATATGCATCTATATTCTCTTTCGGAGTTCCTATCGGAATCTGGCAGCCTGTCATCAACATGTATCCAGAAGGGCTGTCGGCACCCTCTCTGATTGCCGTCTTAACGGCATCAATCACCATATCTATTGTTCCTAGGCGCATAATATCTACAGGCGCAACATTCCCTGAGATAAATACCCTTTCTCCCATGATACTTTTTGCTTCTTCAAGGCTCTCACAGTTATCCAGACTAAAATTGTTAATTCCAATTTCCATCAAATCCTGCCATATACCTTTCGTATGACCACATATGTGAACCGATGGCGCATTTCCTGTAATTGCGATAATTCCATCCACCAGTTTTTTCATATACGGTTTCGAAAACTTTAGGAAATCCTTTTTACCAAGAATATCTGTTGTTGTTACAGGATCAGCAAACCCGACAGAACAACTTCCTGTCTCCTGATGGAATCTTTTAATCCATTTTAGAGAACAATCCACTCCATACGAAAGAAGTTGATGTACCTTATCCGGATTCTTACGCATATCTCTCAAGACTGATTCTATCGGACGCATCGCGATCGCCGTAGAAAACGGACCCGCTACATCTGTAGAGATTCCCATGTCAGGAAATAATTCCATAAGTCGTTTCCCTTCCTCTAATTTTTTACATAACAGTACATTCTGATCTACATCAAATTCTACTGCCTCTTCCAGAAAACTATAATCTGCAACCGCGTATTCCTTAATATAATCCACCGCATCTTCCGGATATTGCAGCACCGATCCTACTGCTTCTCCAATCCCTCTAAGCCCTAACGGTATCGAAAGACCGCTAAACCCATACTCTTCTTTCTTGCGCCGTATCATCTCACAGCGTATATCAAACGAACGATGAACCTGTCCTTTCGTATATCCCCATATATGTGCTAACGCATCCTCCGGAGCCAGCAGCCCATATGGAAGGCAATCCACTTCCTCACCCCTGAAATATGAGGTTATCCGTTCCCCTGGTGTCATGGATTCTTTCTGCTTTGCCAACTCTCTATATAATTCTTCTCTGTCCATAATACTCACCAACTATTTCATCTTGCGATAAACCCACTTTCCTACTATCTCAATCAACTGAACAAATACAATCAGAATACCAGCCGTAAGAACCATGACCACTTCATTAAATTTTTGGTATCCATATGTGATTGCCACAGATCCAATTCCTCCCGCTCCCATTGCGCCTGCCATAGCAGTCGAGCCAAGAATTGCAACCATTGCAAGAATAACGCCTGATATAATTGCAGGCATTGCCTCAGAAAACATCACCTTAAAAACAACTTGCGCCTCTGAAATGCCAAATGACTTCATAGCCTCAATCAATCCTTTATCTACTTCTTGCATTGCATTTACAATCAGTTTAGCAATAAATGCTGTTGCTGACACGATAAGCGGAACAACTGCTGCCCGAACCCCGATTGATGTTCCTACCACCAATTTTGTAAACGGCAGCAAAAAAATCATAAGGATCAAAAACGGAAATGACCTTATTACATTTACAATAAAACTAACCAATCCATAGATAAAGCGATTGGGATGAATCCCATCCTTGTCTGTTACTAACAGAACGACTGCTACCAGAAAGCCAAATATCGTGCCTAATATTGTAGTAATAATGACCATCTCTATTGTTGCCACAAAAGCCGGTGCAAGAATTCGTTCCCAAAAGTTTAACTGATATTCTGTTAAAAATCTTGACATTACTCTTCCTCCTCACTGTGCGACTGATAATACCGCCAGATAATATTATTCTGTTTTAGATATGTTTCGACTTTTCTTTTGTGTTCGTCTGCATAATTCAGGATAAGATACCCTAGATATTTATCCCGATAACGCTCCATTTCACTATTCACAATAGTAAAATCCATATCTAATTCCCTAGACATTCTACTCACAATATTTTTAGATTCATTTTCATCAGATAACATAATCTGTATATTCACTCCATTGTTGTCCACATGAAACTGCTCTTCTCCTAAAAATGTCTTCAGTTCTTCCGGCTGATTCATAAAAAGTTCATCCACCGGTCCTGATACAACCAACTCTCCAGCTTCCAGGAGCGTAACTTTTTCACATACATCCTTAATAACAGACATTTGATGTGTTACTACAATAATCGTAATCCCCAATTTTTCATTAATATCTCGAAGGAGTTGTAATATCGCACGGGTCGTTACCGGATCTAATGCTGATGTTGCCTCATCACTCAACAAGATTTTAGGTTCCATAGTCAATGCCCTTGCAATGGCTACTCTCTGTTGCTGCCCTCCGGATAACTGCCTCGGTCTTTGATTTAATTTTTCCGAGATTCCCACTAATTCCGCAAGTTCTTTTACACGTTTATCAATCGTCTGTTTATCGTATCCCCAACAACGCATTGGAAATGCAATATTCTCATATACGGTTTTTCTGGTCAGCATAGGAAAATGCTGAAAAATCATAGATACTCCTTTGCGAAAGTTACGCAATTCCTTTCTATCCAGTTCCTTTACCTCTACACCATCTATCTTAAGGCTTCCAGCGGAATATTTTTCCAGTCCATTAATACATCGAAGCAATGTGGATTTTCCTGCTCCGCTTTTACCTACCAATCCATATATCTCTCCATCTTCAATAGTCAAATCAATATTATTCAATACCTTCAAATCACCAAATGACTTCTGTAATCCTCTAATCTCAATCATGATAGTCTCCTCGCATGGTATACATAATAAAAATGGGGTGTCAGGCTTCTCCCAAACACCCCATATACAGTACACAAGAAATTTTAAAATACTGCTTCAAAACCTGTCGCAGGTTTTACATATTCTTTTGCTTTATCAGATGTGTATGCTTTCATAATATCTTTTGCCCACTGTGTATCAGCATTTTCAGGCATTACACACATACCTAATGCAAGTGAATCATCTACAAATGACTGCAGTAAATTCTCGGTCGGATCGACATCAAATGATGCCATCGTATTGGATGTTCCAATTACAAGTGTATAATCATCCATATTGGTATACTTAATATGATCCGCTTGAATAAATTCATAATTATGTGGATTCTCCACGATATCTGCAATATCATACTGATCCTTTTCTTCATCTGTCAACTTGATAATTCCTGCCTCTTGCAGGCGACGCAAATCCTGATCAATATTAGATGCATCTTCAGCAACACCGACAATTCCACCATCTGGAAGATCATCAATAGAATCTGCCTTAACAGAATAGATTCCTGCCCAGAAATTCCAAAGTTTCGGCTCCAGCATCTGAATATCCGTACCTTTCTCCTCATTATAAGTATCAAGGAACGGTTTATGCTGATAGAAATTAGCATCAATAGATCCTTCTACTAATGCTTCATTAGGAAGGAAATAATCATCAAATACTTTTAACTCTACTTCATATCCCATATCTTCCAATGCCTCAACACCAGATTCCGCAAGATCTACCGAAACTGATGATGTTCCAATAATAATCTTATCCTTCTTCTCTTCACCTGATGACGTTTCTTCTTTCTCTTTTCCCCCGCAGCCTACAATCATAGTTGCTGCCATAACCCCGCACAGGCATGCACTTAATAATCTCTTTTTCACTTTCGTACCTCCATTGAGTAAATATTATTTTTCTAAATATTATAGCATGCATTCCTCAACCGGTAAAATTCACCTTTTTTATAAACGCCTCCGATATATAGACTGCATCTATATATCGGCTTATATATAGATATTGATAATCAAGTTCAGTTAGGAAATATCATACTCTCCGTAAAGATCCGTTCATAATTCTCCGTCTCAGCCAGTTCCATATACTCCATCTGTTCTGCCAGTTCTTCCACTTCCCGCTTCACTTTCCGGGACATCAACGTCATATACGCACCCGTCTTCGAAGAATTACCCACATAGACCAGTTTATCTCCCACCTCTTGAGGCAGTATCCCCGTTCCAACCAGGGACTCAGCCGGAAGATGCGCTCCAAACTGCCCCGCAATCATCACCTTATCTAAATCTTCCATCCGAATGCCCGCTTTATTCAGAAGTGCTACGAATCCGGACAGAATCGCCCCCTTCGCAAGCTGCACCTGGCGCACATCCCCCTGGGTCACCAGAAGTTCAGGATTCTCATGGAGAATGAACTCCCGCTTCGTTCCATTCATACGAATCATTGGATATCGATAGTCCTCTTCTTTTAGACGGTCTTTCTTGATAAATACCCCCGTCTTCTTCACGATTCCGGTGCGCAGCAGTTCTTTCACCACAGCCAGAATTCCACTTCCGCAGATTCCCACAGGTTCCTGATTCCCGATAGTTGTAAGTTTGATTCCATCTTCCGTAATCTTTACATCTTCAACGGCCCCTTCTGCAGCCCTCATACCGGAACTGATATTCATTCCTTCTAATGCGGGACCGGCAGCGCAAGAACAGCACAAAAGCCTACCGTTACTTACCAGCACAATCTCGCCATTCGTTCCGATATCGATAAAGAGAACATTCCCCTTTTCTTTCTGTAGTTCACACACATAAGTTCCTGCTACAATATCGGCTCCAATATAAGCAGACACCTGGGGAAGACAATACAACTTCGTATCTTTCGCCGCCTCAATCCCAATCTCACTTGCCAATAACTCTTTGGCTTCTACGAATTCCGGCTTATAAGGTGCCTTTCCTATGGATCTTGCATCCACGCCCAAAAGCATATGCATCATCGTACAGTTCGCCGCCACATCGATCTCCCGAATTTCATCCGGACTTACAGATGCCTCCTGGCACGCTTCACCAATCATGGCATTCATGGAATTCACAATCGCCTCTTGAAGTTCCCTGATACCACATTCCGGATGTTCATATTCATAAGTAATTCTAGTCAAAACATCCAAGCCATAATGCTTCTGCGCATTAATCATAGAGGCATTCGCCAGTTCCTTTCCTGTCTTAAGATCAATCAGGGCTGTTACAACCGTCGTAGTTCCAATATCGATTACGATTCCATATCCATCCTCGAATTCATCTTTCTCGAACTGCGGCATATACCCCTTCGTCAACACTTCATGCTTTCTTTCCTTTTGAAGCGTCTCAACTTCTACATCACCCAGGACTTCAACCATACAAGACAGACGGATTCCTGCCTGAGTCTCTTCTGGTTTCAACAGTTTCGCTTCTGTCTCTGACATAGACGAAACATCTCCGGACAAAATCTTTATCTTACATTTTCCGCAGATTCCTTTTCCGTTACATGGATTATCCACAAATACTCCTGCGTCCAGAAGGCTCTTCAAAAGATTGTCTCCTGCTTCGCATACAATCTTTCTCCCAGTCTGCCTAACTCTTATCTCTGACATCTACGCATCCTCCTTAAGACACGCCAGAATTGATTGGACATTTGCAAGCGGAGATTTCATTCCCAATCCACAGGCTGGAGATATAATATCCGAACCATTCTTCACGCAGCCTCTTGTAAGCATCTTCACTCTGTCCGGATCACCGAATTCCAGCGCATAAGTACTAACATTTCCCATCAGCACCCTGTCTTTCAGATGCTCTCTTGCCTCCTTCATTGGCACGATTGAATCAAAACTAAGCGCACTGCTATGTACCTCATTCACTTCCTTGTATACAGGACTCATCTGCCCACAGATATGTACGATCGACCCCATCTTCTCATCCTGCAGCGAATCCAGCAAATTATTAATATAAGTTACTGCGAATTCTTTAAAATACTTTGGTCCCAAGATCTCTCCCGTACCACTCGGGTCAGAGATGGCAATGATATCTGCTCCCGCTTCTATCTGTGCCCTTCCAAATGCAATCAGCTGCTCCGTAATGAATTCCATGTATTCATGTGCCTCTTGATTCTTCTTACGCAGTTCCTTATAGAATACAACCGGCTCCATCACGGAACTTGCTGTACTGATCGGTCCTGTCAGATTACCAACAATCGGCACTCCTTCCGTCTCTTCCTTCAAAATACGGATCGCATCCAATACAACTTTGGCACGTCCCCGGGTTATATCCACAGGTGTTAATCTCTTATAGTCACTCACAGAATCAATGACATATTCCACAACATGAGGCTCATAGACATGGGAACCCATATCCACTTTCGCCCCCATCTCCTCCGCCTCTACGGTCATGCAGAATGGCACTCCATAATTCTCAAAGCACCCTTCCTCATATACTGCTTTGGCAAGATCCGCCATCTGTCTGGCATCATTATGGGCTTCCGGCATATGAACCTTTACCTTATCCATCAATTCTGATGTTACCATATTCATCATGCCGCCCGGACAGATACACGCCGGCCGATCGGCATTCTGTCCATCTAATATCATTCTTAGTCTTTCTTTTGGTGTTAACATTATCTACTCCTATGCAATATTCAATAATCTCTTCGCAAGTTTTACAGCCTCTACCGCATTCTGGGAATATCCGTCTGCCCCAATCTTATCTGCATACTTCTGGGAAATCGGACCTCCTCCAATCATAACCTTCACCTTATCCCTAAGACCGGCCTCTTCTAACAGGTGAATCACCGTCTCCATCCCGCCCATCGTCGTCGTCATCAGCGTAGACATACACACGAAATCTGCATTGTGTTCCTTTGCCCTCTCGACAAACTGGGTAAGCGGCACATCTCTTCCAAGATCAATCATATTGAATCCGGCAGTCTCCAGCATGATCTTCACCAGATTCTTTCCAATGTCATGGGTGTCTCCCTCCACAACACCGATAATTCCTGTAATCTTATCATCATTCGATACCTCCGGCAGATGAGGACGCAAGATATCCAGTCCGGCATACATTGCATCTGAACAGAGCAATACATCCGTTACGAAATACTCTTCTTCTTCATAGAGCTGGCTGGCGCGATTCATACCATCCACCAATCCCTCCATAATTCCATCAAATGCAGGATATCCGGCATCCAGATACTCCTGGGCAGCCTCTGCCACATCATCCTCTTCCATATCAACCACGCCGTCTGACAGCCTTTGCAGTAATTCTTCTTTTGAACTCATATTATCTGTATCCTCCTTATCTTCTGATAATATTATTTTCAGGCTATAATAACTTAATTCTCAAATCCTTCTTCTAATATTCCTTTCGGCATGTGTCCGAGTCTTGCTCCGCGTCCATATTTTCTCGCCGCATAGATGAATGCTTCCACATTCGCTTTTGGCGTTCCAATTGGCAACTGGCATCCCGTGTTCAGGATGAAACCTGCCGGACTATCGGCACATTTCTCCAAGCACTCCTTACAGGAGGCAATGACCTCATCAATCGTTCCCTCTTTCATCACATCCACCGGAGGCACATTCCCCGCAATACGCATCCTGTCCCCGACTGCCGCCTTCGCCACCGCAAGATCCTCACAATTATCAATACTGAATGAGAATAATCCTGCATCTGCAAGATCTCCCCAGATTGGGCTTGTCTTTCCACAGATATGCGCGCCAGGTCTGGAGCCCATAATCTTCTCCGTACCATCAATTAATTTCTTAATATATGGAAGCGAATATTCGTCAAACTGCTTCTTGCTGATAACATCCATACAAGTCACCGGATCTGAGAAATTCGTCCCCACAGGACCGAACTCATGATAAAATGCCTCGAACCATCTCAAAGAGCATTCTACCGTCAGATCCAGAAGCTTGTGAAGCATCTCAGGATTCTTCCTGGTATCCTTCAACACCATCTCTACCGGACGAACCGCAATCGCTGTAGATATCGGTCCTGCCACACTGGTTGTCATGCTGACATCCGGGAAACGGTCTTTTAACCGCTTGGCACTTTCCAGAATCGGCGCCAATACCGGATTCTTATATGGATCAGTTACCTCAAGTTTATCAAAATCCGCATAATCCTTCAATACATGCTCCTCCACATAGTCAATCCCATGCTCCGGCGCTCTTAATTTTGAGCCAAGCGCTCCGCCAATCGTCTTAAGCCCCAATCCAACGTTAAAACTATCCAGTCCGAATTCTTCTTTTCTCCTTCGGATCACTTCGCTCTTCACTTCAAAATCTTTGGCAAACTGCGTAGTTGTAAATCCGAATATATCTGCCATAGCAGGATCTGGTGCCTGCAATGTATAAGGGATATAATCCACTTCTTCTCCTGCGTTATATGCCTTCATCCTCTCCGCAGCCGTCATCTCGTCCTTCTGCTCACTCATCAGACGTTTCAGTTCTTCGTATTCCATATATACCTCCCATCTCTTATCCGCTTTTTCAGCGTCCAAGCATGCCTTGTTAACAATTATCTCAGAACAACTTCTTTCAATATCGCATTCTCCAGCCGATATCCTACATTCTTAATACACATCTGCCCTGCAAACTTCGCTTTTCCGATCATCTCAATGCAGCCTTCCCCATATGCCATCGGTCCTGACAATTGGCGATCCTTAAACTGTGCCTTCTCAGTCCCCAATAATGCGAATGTAGTCTTCGGACATAACAGAATCAGCGTCTTATCATCTGCCAGTTCTTCTACTTTCTTTAAGAACTCGTATGTAAAATCCTCTACTACCTGCTCTGCCATCTTCGGTCCCAGAATATTCAGCCCTCCAGAAGAATCTGCATAACTAATCAGGTCAACATCATACTTCTTAGCCTCTTCTATGAACTTCAAGATCTCCGTCCCCAGTTTCCAAAACACCTCTTTCATAAGTTCCGGTTTCTTCCGCATCGCTTTGAATACATATTTTGCATCAATCAAGACATTCAGTATCGTAAATGGTCCTGATACCTGAAGCACCACATGCTCGCCCTGATCTCTCAGTGTCTTACATGCAAGAAGCACCTCATGGATTCGCCCCTTGGTAAAATCGATCTCCGATAATTCCAACAGTTCTTCCGGAGTCGTGCAGATATACTCCTTCGCCCTTGGACCAGTCACCTCATTGCCATAGTTCACGATGCCGCCCATGGCTTCCGCCTCAACCGTATGGCAGAACGGCAATTCACAGAACGCCGCTTTGTCATGCTCTTTTAACGCCTTGGACAGACTCGCCATCGTATCCCAATGCATATATGCATCCGGGAATTCAAGGTTCAGCCCTTTCGTCACTTCTCCATTAATCCCTGCCGAATTATCATAAGTACATTGAAAATCTTTTATATCCGCCATCTTCTTCCTCCTACCCGAACAGCACTTTTTCCGCATCCTTTGCTGCTCTTACAGCCGCAATCACATTCTCATCCGGGGTCAGCGGAGACACATCGCAGTCACCACTTAAGATGAAGCGTCCGTCTCTCGCTCCATCCATACACTCCTGATAAGCAAACTGATACACCTCTTCTTCCGTTCCCTCCATAAGAACAGAACAGCAAGGGATATTACCCATCAATGATACCTTATCTCCATACTCATCCTTCACCTTCTTCGTCTGCGTATCTGAGATATGCCACGCATCTCCTGATTCTTTGAGTACCAGGTCGAATCTGTCATCATAGAGTCCGCAGGTATGGATTACAATCTTCGCGCCATAGTCCTTGATCCGTTTATTCGCACGAATGTTGCTCTCTGAGATACATTTCTCATAAGACTTTCTGGAAATACAGAAGCCACCGAAGTTCGGCATCGGGAACCACAGGAAATCAACTCCTGCATCTACCAGCACCTTGCAGGATTCCACCACTGCATCCTCCACATGATCACATAGTGCCTTGAACAATTCCTGATTCTTAATCATCGCTTTAAATGCTGGCTTCGCTCCCATCAAAGTGAATGCTACCGCAGCCGGTACATGAAGGATGACGTAGATAGGCTCATCCGGTTCTTCTTCCCGCATTAACTCAATCGTCTTCAGAAGAGTCTTCATCGCCATACATTCATCCACATTATACGGACGTAATTTTTTGATATCGTCCATAGAATGAATCACATCTTCTCCATTTCCAGATATCGCACCTTCACTATTCGGAAGATGGCCTCCCATCATCATTGCAATTCCGCCATAGACTCCGGCGCATAATCCGTCATATCCTAATTCACGTCTCGTTCCCACCATACATTTGGTCATTTTTTCGGGACTCATTAATGCCTCTGGCATCGTATATCCATACCGCATAACAGGAAGAGAGAATGCATTCATAATGATCGGAATCCTGTCAGCCCCTTTTCCTTCCAAAATCGCCTTAACCGCTTCTCTTTTTCCCATCATAATTCTCTTCCTCCTATGCTGCGCCAACTAATTTCTTCGCAAATTCTACCGCCTCAATCGCACTTCTCGTATACCCGTCCGCTCCAATCTTCTCTGCAAATGCCGGAGATACCGGTGCGCCTCCTACCATAATCTTCACCTTGTCACGGAGCCCCGCTTCTTTTAACTTCTCAATAACAATCCCCATACCTGGCATGGTGGTGGTCATCAGGGATGACATGCATAGAATATCCACATCATTGTCTCTCATATAGTCAACGAATGTATCCAGTGCCACATCTCGTCCCAGATCATGCACATCGAATCCGCCAGTCTCCATCATAATCCTTACCAGATTCTTACCGATATCGTGCGTATCACCTTCCACAACACCAATCGCAACTTTGCCAATGCTGTTGTTCTCTGTCTCCGGCAGATACTTCTGGAATTCCTCGATTCCTGCATACATTGCATCAGAACAAACAATCAGTTCCGGCACAAAATACTCTCCCTCTTCGTATAATTCGCTGGCTCTCTTCATTCCGTCTACCAGCCCCTGAAGCATACCTTCCTGCGGGTCGTATCCGCATTCAATATACTCTTTTACTACGTCTACAACCTCCTCATCTTCCATATCAAACACGCAGTCTGATAACTTTCGCAGCATTTCTTCTTTCGTCTGCATACTACACTTCCTCCTACTTTTCTTATTTTTCTTACTATTGGAAAAGCGATCGAAGTGCTACATCATTCAAGTCACACCCTATAATAATGACCTTGCACTCCCACGCGCCCTCTTCTCTCTCCTGTTTTCCACTCTCGGCAATCGTATGAATCTTCCTTGCGGCCGGCGTGTAATCAAAATGCATCAAACCGCTTTCGCCCGCGGATAAGATGCCTTTCGCCCGCAAGATCTGACCATACTGCTGATCACCCAGATGATCCAATATCTCCTCAAGTCTCTGTTCCGTCAATTCTGCCGGATCACTGATTGCTATGCTTGCAAACACTCTGTCCGCAGGAAGCGCCGGTACGCTTACTTCTTCCGGAGCATCCTCATAATCCTCCGCCAGATTCACAAGTTCGAGCAGTGCTTCTCCATCCATGAACCTCCAATCATCTTCGTATATAATCGCTTTAGGATTATCTGTCTTCAACTCATTCACTAGCCGCTTCTTCTCTTCCGGTGATATCTGATCCAGATTGCTTAATAACAGTAGCCTTGCATGCTGAATCTGATCCTGATAGAATGCGCCAAAGCCGTCTTTGTATTCCTCATAGGATGGAAGATCTACGATGGCTATCAGTTTCGTGATTCTAAGATCAATCTTTTCTTTTACTTTTGCCCTGGCACATGCCGTTACGATATCGGAGAGCCTTCCAACTCCGGAAGGTTCAATCACAATCCGATCCGGCTGATACCACTCGACGATCTCTTTGATTCCTCTTCTGAAATCAATCGCCAGACTACAGCAGATGCATCCTGCATACAGTTCCTTCACCGGAATGTCTCCCTGAATCAGGTCACCATCCAGTCCGACCTCTCCGAATTCATTCTCAATCACCACTGTGTTGCCGTCTAACAATGGCAGATATTTATTTAAGAATGTTGTCTTTCCTGCTCCCAGGAATCCTGACACAATCTGTATATCCATAGAATCACCTCTTCCTGAAGTTGCTCGCAAGTCATAATCATCTTCCTTTGTATTTTTATATTTAGATAAAAAATGGCGAGGAAAAACCAGCGTAACCGCTGACTTTTCCCCACCGAAAAGTTTCATCCATATATAGCAGGTCTCCTGACTTAATTTCATCCTTTAATCCCGCCTTCCCCATATACGGGTGACTTCTGGGATCATTGTCCATCATACAGTAGAATGGGCTGTCCCGGATTCTCACCGGGTTCCCTTTTCAATGCCGCTGCATCACTATATATCTTACTATCAATATCGTAACACAAATAAGTTTTGCAATCTAATCGTTATTTTCAATATAGTTATAGATAGATTCTATTTAGAATGAGTATTTATAACTTGACACTCTGACCACTTTCCTTTACACTTTTGTACACAGGCAATGGTTCTCTATATAGCAGAACTGTCTTCCATTTTATTTTTGAATTTCAGATATTTTTTATCTAATAATTCATCTTGGATTCAATTATATATATAATGCTGAATCTTTCTTTTATCATTGAATCATCCTTATATTCTAAGGCATTTTTCAAGTTTTTATGATACCATTAACCCATTACAGTTTGTAATACCATTGTCTTGTATATCTTTTTTTGATATAGTTAAGTTAGATAGTTCTCTATATAGTTTTACGGAAAGGAGACTATATGGAAACTCAAATCCCTGATGCAGTACAGATTGATACTAATTCTGCTGCTGCACAACATGAAGCTGCAGCCTTGAAAATGATGGCACAGTTCTTCGCAGATGAACTGATTCCTTATTAGGGAATTGCAGGAAAAGTACGCTCAATTGCACCCACAGAACTGGTGAAGATTGAGATAAAGAAAATGTTCCAGGATTTTAACTTTGTAATGGAAGATGACTCCTGGATACATTTTGAATTTCAGAGTACCAATGAGGGAATTGCCGGGTTAAGACGCTTTCGCAACTATGAGGCAACAACCAGCCATTATTACGGTGTTCCAGTGACTACTTATGTTCTGTTCTCTGGAAATATTAAAAAACCTGTTACAGAACTGCATGAAGGCGTGAATACTTACCAAGTTGTACCTATCATCATGCAGGATAAAAATGCAGATAAGTTGTTAAAAGAACTAGAGTATAAGAACGAACATGGATTGCCTATTACCCGACAGGATCTTATACAGTTAATCCTGATGCCTTTAATGAGTGGCAATTCATCCCAAAAAGACCGAATTCTATCCGCATTTTCAATGACAAAAGATATTACCTCTATTGATCAGGAAGATCTTCAGAGATGTGAGGCGGTGATTTATACGATGACAGAAAAATTTTTAGATTCAAAAGAATTAAAAGAAGTTATGGAGGCGATGCGTATGACTAAGGTTGGTCAGATGTTATTTAATGATGGATTCTCCCAGGGAATCTCTCAGGGCATTGAAGCGGAAAAATTACAGAATGCAAGAAGTCTTATTGACATTCTTGATGAGAATACGATTGCAGAGCGTATTGTTCTGCCCTTGGAAACGGTCCGAAAACTCAAAGAAGAATATCTAAATTCCAAATAATATAGTTATCGCTGAACCTAGAATCTAACTATTAATCTTGGTTCAGCGATAATTTTTTAAGTGAGAGCGAATACTTAAATTCACTCTCACCTTTATTATAAGTTCCATTCTATAAAATCTTCGATAAAAATTCCTGAAGCCTTGCATCCTTCGGATTCTCAAAGAATTCCTTCGGACTCCCCTGCTCCTTGATCTGACCTTCATCCATGAAGATTACCCTGGAAGCCACTTCCTTAGCGAATCCCATCTCGTGAGTAACCACAACCATAGTCATTCCCTCGCGGGCAAGCTGTTTCATCAGTTCCAGAACTTCTCCAACCATCTCCGGATCCAGCGCAGATGTCGGCTCATCGAACAGAATCACATCCGGGTCCATTGCCAGTGAACGTACAATTGCAATACGCTGCTTCTGTCCTCCTGACAAAGTAGACGGATAGACATCAGCCTTATCCTCCAGACCGATTCGCTGCAGCAGAGCCATCGCCTGTTCTCTTACTTCGCTTCTAATCTGCTCCTTCGTCTGTGTGATTGGAATCAGTTCTTTTTTATCGCTTCCCCTGAACACGTTCTGAATACTGATGATACGGTTCTTCCGTTTCGCCTTCTTCAGATCCTGGCACCTTAGATACACCGGAGCCATCATAATGTTCTGGAGCACCGTCTTATTATTGAACAGGTTAAAATGCTGGAATACCATTCCCATGTGCCGACGATGTACATTAATATCGACACTCATGTCTGCAATATCTACTCCTTTGAAGATAATATTGCCGCCTGTAGGGTCCTCCATACAGTTCAGGCACCGTAAGAATGTACTCTTGCCGGAACCTGAAGGTCCAATAACCGCCACGATATCCCCTTTGTTGATGGTAACGTTAATCCCCTTAAGGACTTCCGTATCTCCAAAGCTTTTCCTGAGGTTAATTACGTCTATCACTCTTCTTCAAGCTCCTTTCCATCAATTTTACAAGCAAAGAAATCACAAGCACAAGCAATATGTAGATCAATGCCATTACCAGATAAGGAACCATGAATTCGTAACTGTTGCTTCCTATATAATTAAACGCAACATAGAGGTCTGCTGCCCCTACAAAACTTACGACTGACGTCTCTTTAATCAAAGAGATGAATTCATTACCCAGCGTAGGAAGAATGTTCTTCACTGCCTGCGGGATCACGATCTTGCACATACTTGCGCCAAAACTCAATCCCACTGCACGTCCAGCCTCCATCTGTCCAGGGTCGACTGACTGAATACCGCTTCGCATAATCTCAGAGATGTATGCTCCACTATTTAGTCCGAATACCAGCATGGCAACCTGGACTCCGGTAATCTTCCAGCCGATGATCGGCAGCAGTACATAATAGAATACAAGCAACTGAACAACCATTGGCGTTCCTCTGAACATGGCAACATAAAGACTGCAGATTGCATTCAATACTCTTGGCAGCACCTTATACTTAGGAAGTACCCTTACCGTCGCAATCACCGTTCCAATCAGAATACCAATGATCAGACCGCTGACTGCGATCAACAGTGTATTCTGTAAGCCTTCCACAACCTTCACATAACCATTCTGTTCCAGGAATATCTCTATAAATTTGTTTACTTTTTGATCAAAATTCCCCATTGTGTACCTTTTTCTTTATCTGATCACCGAGATCTACTGCATCTCATTGATTGCTTCTGTAATAGCAGTTGCTGGTGCTGCATCGATGATGACATATTTGATATTGCCATTCAGCATATCCTGTACGGCAAGCGATCCACTCTTATATGTAGTACATTTTGCCGGCAGTCCGTCAAATCCCCAGTCTGCATCACCCTCTACATAATACTGTCCTGTTGTACCTGCCTGAACACCGATTGCATCTGAATCGCTCAACTTGCCAAGAAGTTCTGCTACTGCATCTGCATCTTTGCAATCGTCAAATGTTGTATCACTGTTCGGAACAATCAGACGCTGTGATGCTTCATAGTAAGAATCTGTGAATGTTACATACTCTTCTCTCTCTTCATTGATGGTCAGACCTGCCATAGCGATATCACATTTCTGCTGGCTTACGGACAGACATACAGCATCAAAGTCCATGTTCTGGATTACCAGTTCTTTATCCAGTTCCTCTGCAAGCAGAGCAGCGATCTCCATATCGATTCCGTAGTAACTGTCACCCTTGGTGTACTCGAATGGCTCAAATGCCGCATTCGTAGCAACTACAAGCTGATCTTTAGACTCATCCAATGCTGCGGACTCAACAGCAACCGGCTCTCCATCTCCGAAGTACTTATCGCAGATCTCATCCAGCGTTCCGTCTTCTTTAATCTGATTAACAAATGCATTCACCTGATCCAACAGTTCCGGCTGCGTCTTATCCACACCAAATGCATACTCTTCGCTTGTCAGGTCAACATCAATTACCTTCGCTGTTACAGCCTCTGATGATGCATCACTTCCTGCGTCACCACTATCCTTAGACTCATCTTTTGATCCGCATGCTGCCATGGAGAATACACAGGCAACAGCAAGCAACATGCTAACTAACTTCTTCATCTTCATACTTATTTCCTCCAAAAAAAAATTATTTTCTATTCTGCATAAAAATACAAGCACTTTTAATATTTTATCATGTTTTCTATAAAAAACAAGTGGCTTTTTCCACATATTTTGCTGAAAAAGCCACTATTCTTTAGATGAATTTTATGCAATAATTGCCTGGACGATTGTAACTATGATAATCAGGCCGCCAAGCACGATTCTATAATAGCCGAATACTTTAAAATCATTCTTCTTTATGTAGCCCATCAAGAAGCGGATCGCTACAATAGAGAGTCCAAAAGATACCAGACATCCCAACATCAGGAATCCGAATTCTGCCGCCGTAAAATGGAATCCGAACTTCACCAACTTAAGAAGACTTGCTCCGAACATCACAGGAATTGCAAGAAAGAAAGTGAATTCCGCTGCCACTTCTCTTGATACTCCAATAATCAAAGCTCCTACGATCGTCGCACCCGATCTGGAAGTCCCCGGAATCAGCGCCAGCATCTGGAATACTCCGATTCCCAGAAGCATCGGCACCGTCAGTTCCGATATCCTTCTGACTGTCGGTCTGCGTCCTTCATTACGGTTCTCAACGATAATAAAGAGCACACCATAGACAATCAGCATGACCGCAACGGGCAATGGCTTGTAGAACAGTTCCTCCAGAATATCATTAAAAAGAAGCCCTATCACCGCTGCCGGCACAGTGGCAATCAGCACCTTAATCCACATCTGCCAGGTAAGCATCTTCTGCTTCTGCGTCTTCCTTGGCGAAAATGGATTCAACTTATGGAAATACAGTACGACTACCGCCATAATTGCTCCTAACTGAATCACTACATTGAACATCTCCATGAACGCATCGCTCATGCTTGGCTTAAGCAGATCCCCCACCAGAATCAGGTGTCCTGTACTGCTGACCGGAAGCCACTCCGTAATTCCTTCTACGATACCAAGAATTATAACCTTTAATGCATCTAACATCTTTCTCTCCTTTCACTACTTAAGCACATACTCTTCGATAAATCTGGCGACTCCTTCCTGATCGTTGGATGCCGTGATATAGTCTGCTGCTTCTTTTACCTCTTTCGTTCCATTTTCCATTGCTACGCCTGTTCCAACCTCTTGCATCATGTAGAGATCATTGGAGCCATCTCCGAATGCCATGATCTCTTCCCTTCTGATTCCAAGAAGTTCTCCCAGCCTTACAAGCGCCTTTCCCTTGTTCACACCTTTGGCATTAACTTCTATATTCTTCGTAAGCGCTCCTGTCACCTCGATGTCAGGAACTGCTCTCAGTTCTTCTAAAGCCGCATTCCTATCTTCTACCGTCACAAATAAACCCTGTATCTTATCCACACTCCGGTTCTCTTCTTCGAACTTTGCCCTGACATCCGCAACCGGAATACGGGTCGACACAATATAATTCGCCATAGGCGGTGAATCCAAATAACGATCAATCACCTTCAGCGCATCTTCCTGCGCATAGCCAGTTCCGTCATAATATATCTCTCGCAGTGTATCATAGTGTTCAAAAATATCCAATACTTTTCTTGCAATTTCAGCAGGTACCAGGCATTCATACAATGTTTCTTTTGTCCGGATATCTACAATTCGCCCGCCATTTGCGGTCACTGCATACCTTATCCCAGGGAAATGCAGCAATTCCTCCGGTATTCCGCTTAACGGTCTTCCCGTTGCAGGCATCACAATAATTCCCTGTTCGATTGCCCGCCCCAAGACTTCTCTCGTATATGGGGTAAGTTCCTTCTGCGTCGTAAGAAGCGTTCCATCCAGATCCAGCCCTATAATCCGCGTCTTAATCTTCATAAACTGTCAATTCCTTTCTGTCTTTTGAAAATAGCATCAGCGTCTTGCTGATCTTATCCTGGCTCTGTTCGTACGACAGTTCTCCATGCTCAATCATCTTCTCTACAACGTTCTTCTGCCCTGCCGGGGCGAACAGAAGCGTATCCTTACAAGGCGCCATAATCACCAAATCATCCTTTAACTTATCTACGCATACCTGCCAGATATGTTTAAAACAAAGAGAACTTGTTTCATGATATCCATCTGCCATCATCGCAAATCCGCCATACCAGGTATTCGCAATCGTGAACTCCACATCTCTTACCAGATTCTCACAGGAGGAATAGAACAGTTCTTCAATATCGCAGCCTGGCGGAAGCATGTTATCCTTCAACACTTCATATACATCATCATTTCGTTTTATAACAAATATAATCGCCAGATCTTCTATAAATGACACAACCGGCGTGTCTTTTTCCGAAATATGTTTACCATTCAGCGCCTGCGAATCTACAAGCGCACTCCCCTTTACCCAAGGGTATATATAATCTTTAATATTTTCGAATCGATAATGATCTTCTTCATATTTTTTCATATGCAATCCTCGCAATCTTTTATTCTCTTTATATAATAACAAAATTTGCTTTATAAAGCAATTTGTTGTATAATAGTTAAGCACTTGCTAATTAGAGAAAGGATATGAATATGATAAATCAAGAAAAGAAACGTATATTACGGTCCATTCTGGCAGTTGCCGTATCTACCGTAACGATTGCTTCTGTAAGTATTCCGGTATATTCAGCACCTTCGGCAGATGAATTAGAAATTACAACTTCTGATCTACAGAATGAACTGGATGACTTGAACAGCCAATTATCATCTTTAAGTGCCGAACTTGACAGTGCTTCCGCACAGATTGAAGAATTGTCCGCTGAAGTTGAAAAAGCCAAACTCGACTTAGCTGCAGCACAACTCAATGAAGATGCGCAGTATGATGCCATGAAAGACAGAATCAAGTTCATGTACGAGGGCGGAAGCGTCTCTCTGCTTCAGATTCTGTTTTCCTCAGAGAACATGGCTGATTTTCTTAACAAAGCAGAATATGTAACTACCATCAGCGAATATGACAGATCCATGCTGGAAGAATTACAGAATGTCCGCATCAGCGTGGAAGAGAAACAGACAGATCTTAAGGCAAAGCAGGATGAACTGACATCTATGCAGAGCGATCTGACTGCCAAGGAAAAGGCACTTACCTCTAAGATCTCTTCAGCCTCCGGGCAGTTGGATGATTATAAGGAACAGTTAGAACGTGCCCGCGCTGCGGAAGAAGCACTTAAGACAGCACAGAATAATGAAATATCCGGTGCAATTACCCCACCGGGTACGAACTCGAATACTACCCCATCCGGCAATAATGGACAAACCAACGGCTCATCCGGTACAATTACTACCGATCCTACGCCCGCTGGTACCAGTGATGTGGCTTTATTTGCCGCACTGCTTCAGTGTGAAGCTGGCGGATATGATGGTATGCTTGCGGTTGCAACAGTTGTAATGAACAGAGTGGCTAGTCCAAGTTATCCAAATTCACTGAAAGGGGTAATCTATCAATCTGGTCAGTTTGCCCCTACATGGAATGGAGCTTTGGAACGAGTCCTCTCAAGAGGTCCTTCTTCTACCGCCTATTCTGTTGCACAGGCAGCACTTGGAGGTACGAGACATGCTGCCGTAGCAAATTGCTATTCCTTCAGATCAGCCAGTACAGGAGTGGCTGGGGTGAATGTTGGAGGCAATGTATTCTTTTAATATTTGGGCGGGGATGTGCGGACTCTCATGGATCTGATACCTTGACAGGCATCAGATCCATGAGGCGCGTTACACGCGCCTTACAGGATAAAAGAAGGAATCAGGGAAATATGCGAGCATGTTTCCCTGATTCCTTCTTTTATCCTGTAATCCGCTTAGTTTATCGCGACTATTGATAGTCCATTACATCGATCCACTTCATGAGGAATTCTTTCTCAAGTTCGTTATCCTTCTCAAGTTGTGAAGCTGCTACGATTGGCAGCCACTGCTGTACATACTGTTTTGCCGTATCGCTCTTCTTGCAGAACATATCGAGATACATATCTGCCACTGCCTGATCCTTTAACGCGAAGAGCAGATAAGTCATTGCTGCATCTGCGCTTGCATTGCCCTGTGTTACATGTGCCCAGTCTACAACCGTCATCTTACCATTCTTGCCTACGATAACGTTACTTGGATTGTAATCTCCGTGGCACACTTTTGTATGTTTTGGCATGCTTTCCAGTCTGGTACGTAATTCATAACGCTGTGTAGCGTCTAACTCTTTCAGACCATCAATCTGTCTTGCCAGTTTATCCTTTAATTTATTAAGCATCGGTGCTTTGTTGCTCTGGATCTTTAACTGAAGATCTACAAAGTCGGACATGTATTTTTCCATATTCTGAGGATCTACTTTCATCATCTCCTCTAAGGTCTTGCCATCCTTGTATTCAATTACCAGCGCCCATTTACCATCAATCTGGGTTACCTCTTTTAATTTGGGAATATCCATTCCGGTCTCTTCTACTCGTACTGTGTTAAGCGCCTCATTGAAGATCGCTGACTTCGGATGTGTCTTCTCGAATACTTTCACGATACCTCCTTCACACTTATAGACCTCTTTGTAACTACGCTTTAAGATCAGATTGCCTTGTTCCAGTTTCATAAGCTATGCCTCCTCATATTATAATAATGCCGTTCATTTACTTGATAGTTGCATTATACACCCATATGAAGCATTTGAAAAGTACTTTTTGATATTTTTTTAACCAAATTTTTTCATTAAATTTTATCGTTAATTATTTAACTAATCGAGCAAATTTCCTCCAGAAAATGACCAAAATAGTACTGTTACTTTATCTTTAAAGTGACAAAAGATGCCGACTCCCATAAGAAAGTCAGCATCTTTTGCTTCAAACAACTATTTATTTACCATAATAGCATTTCAGGTAAATCTCTTTCATTTCCTTCATCAGTGGATATCTTGGGTTTGCACCTGTACACTGATCGTTGAAGGCCTGCTCTACCATATCATCTAATGTATCCAAGAAGTACTGCTCATCAATTCCATATTCTTTGATAGACTTCTTAATACCAATCTGCTCTTTTAATACTTCCAATTTTGCAAGGAAGTCTTCGAATACTTCTTCATCAGTATTACCCTTGCATCCTGCAAAACGTCCTAATTCTGCATATCTTGCAAGTGCATGTGGATACTGATACTGAGAGAATGTTCCCATCTTAGTTGGAACTTCTGCTGCATTGTATCTCATAACTTCTGTTAAGATTACAGCGTTTGCTACACCGTGTGGCAGGTGATGGAATGCACCAAGTTTGTGAGCCATAGAGTGGTTCAGTCCCAGGAATGCATTGGCAAATGCCATACCAGCCATGCAGGAAGCGTTAGCCATCTTCTCTCTTGCGATTGGATCATTTGCACCGTTAGCATATGCAGACGGCAGATAATCGAATACCATCTTTACTGCCTTCATAGCAAGACCATCTGTAAAGTCTGTTGCCATGATGGATACATAAGCCTCGATTGCATGTGTCATTACATCGATACCAGATGCGCTTGTCAGTCCCTTAGGAGCTGTCATTGCATTGTCAACATCTACGATAGCCATATCCGGCAGCAACTCATAGTCAGCGATTGGCCATTTTACGCCTGTCTCTGCATCTGTAATGATAGCAAATGGTGTTACCTCAGATCCTGTACCAGAAGATGTTGGGATGGCTACAAAGTATGCTTTCTCGCCCATCTTAGGGAATGTAAATACTCTCTTACGGATATCCATGAAGTCCATAGCCATATCTTCGAAGTTTGCTTCTGGATGCTCATACATCAGCCACATGATCTTAGCTGCATCCATTGCTGATCCGCCACCAAGAGCGATAATCGTATCTGGCTCGAATGCTCTCATCTGATCTGTACCTTTACGCGCACACTGTAATGTCGGATCTGGTGCAACTTCATAGAAGCATGCATGCTGGATTCCCATCTCGTCTAATTTTGCTTCGATTGGTTTTACATAACCATTCTTATATAAGAAGGTATCAGTTACGATAAATGCTTTCTTCTTATGCATAACTGTTCCAAGTTCATCAAGTGCTACCGGCATACAGCCTTTCTTAAAGTATACTTTCTCAGGCGCTCTAAACCACAGCATGTTCTCTCTCCTCTCAGCAACTGTCTTAATGTTGATTAAGTGTTTTACACCTACGTTCTCAGATACAGAGTTACCGCCCCAAGAACCGCATCCAAGTGTAAGAGATGGAGCCAGTTTGAAGTTGTACAAGTCACCGATACCACCGTGAGAAGAAGGTGTGTTGATCAGGATACGGCAAGTCTTCATTGCTGCTGCATGTTTTGCAATCTTCTCCTTCTCTGCCGGATGTACGTACAGAGATGCTGTATGTCCATATCCGCCATCAGCTACTAACTGTGCTGCTTTTGCAAGTGCCTCGTCGAATGTCTTCGCTCTGTACATTCCAAGTACCGGAGATAATTTCTCATGAGCAAATTCCTCAGAGATATCTACGGATTCAACTTCACCAATCAGGATCTTCGTGCTTTCCGGCACTTCTACTCCTGCCAGTTTTGCAATCTCATAAGCAGATTTTCCAGGGATCTTATTATTCAGGGCGCCATTGATAATGATGGTTTTACGAACCTTATCAAGTTCTTCGCCTTTCTTCAAGAAATAGCATCCGCGGTATGCGAACTCTTTCTTTACTTCATCATAAACGCTGTCAAGTACGGTTACAGACTGCTCAGATGCACAGATCATACCATTATCAAATGTCTTAGAATGGATGATGGAGTTAACTGCCATCTTAACATCTGCCGTATCGTCAATGATAACTGGCGTATTACCAGCGCCAACGCCGAGTGCCGGCTTTCCGGAAGAGTATGCTGCCTTAACCATTCCAGGACCACCTGTTGCCAGGATAATGTCAGCCTCTTTCATTACTGTATTGGTCAGTTCCAGAGATGGAACATCGATCCATCCGATGATTCCTTCCGGTGCTCCAGCCTTAACTGCTGCATCCAGGACAACCTTTGCTGCTGCAATTGTACAAGCCTTTGCTGCCGGATGTGGGCTGATGATGATTGCATTTCTTGTCTTCAGACAGATCAGTGTCTTGAAGATTGCTGTTGATGTCGGGTTCGTGGTAGGGATAACTGCTGCTACCAAACCGATTGGCTCTGCAACCTTCTTGATTCCATATGCGGTATCCTCTTCAATCACGCCGCAAGTCTTTGTATTCTTATATGCATTGTAGATATACTCTGCTGCATAATGGTTCTTAATTACCTTATCTTCTACGATACCACGTCCAGTCTCCGCTACTGCCTGTTTTGCAAGCGGGATACGCATTTTGTTTGCTGCCATTGCAGCTTCGAAGAAGATCTTGTCTACCTGCTCCTGTGTGTATGTAGCGAAGATTTTCTGAGCTTCTCTCATCGCTTTCATCTTTGCTTCAAGAGCTTCTACATTGTCTACAATCTCTGGTACTACATCTTTCTTTTTTGCCATTGGTTGTTTCCTCCCTGTAAATAAATGAGTTGTTTTCCTTATCTGGTTCATAGTATAGTCGCTTGTTAATAATTTGTCAATATAAAAATGATATTTATTTAACATGCTTGTTAATATTTTAACTTTATTACAAATATCTACTCACTAATTAGGTTTTTTTGGGGATTTTGACGAAAGGGGACGAGAGTTTTTTCAATTTCCCCGTCCCCGATTCGATTTGCCCTGTCCCTTTTTTAAATCCCCCTGTCCCCAATTGATTTCTGCAATCAAAAAAACACACCCGAATCTCTCCGGGTGTGTCCATATCTCACATCAGACTATACAAGTTCGATCAGAACTTCCATTGCTGCATCACCTTTACGCTGACCAATCTTTACGATTCTTGTGTAACCACCGTTACGGTTCTCGTATTTTGGTGCGATCTCGTCAAAGAGTTTTGCAACAAGGTCTACTTCTTTTGTATTTTTCTTTCTTCCAGCCTGTGCTGTTGGCACTTCTTTTACTGGGTAAAGAACTTTCAGCATCTCACGGCGAGCGTGAAGTCTGCTTGGCATATCTTTCTTAATTATCTTATCTACTTCATCATATACAGTAACTTTCTTGCCATCTACAACTTCTTTTACTCTCTTGCCATCTTTGTCCTTGCGGGCAACTTTAGCCTTTACAGTAACCTCTTCGTAGTTGTCTTTCTCTCTTACTGCCATTGCGATAAGACCTTCAGCGATCTTACGGATCTCTTTTGCCTTTGCTTCTGTGGTAACAATCTTGCCATTGTTGATCAATGCTGTTACCTGGTTTCTTAATAATGCTTTTCTCTGGCTTGATGTTCTGCCAAGTTTTCTATACTTTGCCATTTTTCTAATCCTCCATTAATTACACTTGGTTATGCTTCTTCGGGCTTACTAGCCAAATGCTCCATCATGCGCATCGGGCTTACTGATGAAATTACAAAAGGTAGTTCTTCGGCTTACACCGAAGAACAGAGTTCGTACTAGGTTCGTGAAATACCTCGCCAAGTGCTTACTCTTCCCCTCTGCTTAAACCTAATCCCAATTCATCTAATTTTGCAAGTACTTCTTCCAGAGACTTGCGTCCCAGGTTACGTACTTTCATCATATCTTCCGGAGTTCTGTTCGTCAGTTCTTCTACGGTATTGATTCCCGCTCTCTTCAGGCAGTTGTATGAACGAACGGATAATTCTAATTCATCAATGCTCATCTCAAGAACTTTCTCTTTCTCATCATCCTCTTTCTCGATCATAACTTCTGCAGCCTGAGCCACTTCAGACAAGTCGATGAAGAGTTTCAGATGCTCGCTTAATACCTTAGCAGCAAGGCTGACAGCTTCATCCGGAAGCAATGTACCATTGGTATATACATCTAATGTTAATTTATCAAAATCTGTAATCTGTCCAACACGCGTGTTTTCTACTGTAAGGTTCACACGCTCCACCGGGGTGTAAATAGAATCGACTGGAATTACTGCGATTGGCAATTCCTCGTTTTTATTCTTGTCAGCACTCACATATCCTCTACCCTTTGTGATGGTAAGTTCCATGTATAACTTGCTGTCTGCCCCGCCGTTCAGTGTTGCGATAACTGTCTGCGGATTCATGATCTCGATATCCTGATCCACCTGGATATCCGCTGCTGTAACAACGCCTTCTCCTTCGAACTCAATATAAGCTGTCTTTGGTTCATCTGTTTCAGATGTGTTCTTGATAGCCAGTGACTTCAAGTTCATGATAATCTCAGTAACATCTTCCTTAACACCTGGAATAGAACTGAACTCATGAAGAACACCATCGATCTTCACCTGGCTGATTGCAGCACCCGGCAATGATGAAAGCATGATTCTTCTAAGAGAATTACCTAACGTTGTACCATAACCTCTTTCAAGCGGTTCTACAACAAATCTTCCATACTTCTTATCTTCTGAAATCTCAGTTATTTCAATATTGGGTTTATTAAAATCAAACACTAAGTCCACCTCCTGTGGTGTTACGGGTTATTATTTAGAGTACAACTCGACGATTAACATCTCATCTACAGGAACATCAATTACTTCACGTCTTGGAAGTTCTTTTACAGTTCCTTTCAGGTTCTCAAGGTCAGCCTCTAACCATTCCGGAACCAGACGTCCGCCTGTAACCTCTACGATCTCTTTATATCTTGGAGAGCTTTTGTGTTTTTCTTTGATTTCGATCACATCGCCTGCTTTGATCAAGTAAGAAGGAATGTTGATCTGTTTTCCGTTAACAAGTACATGCTTGTGGTCAACAATCTGTCTAGCCTCACGTCTTGTTCTGGCAAGTCCAAGACGGAATACTACGTTATCTAATCTGGACTCAAGCAGTCTCATCAGGTTCTCACCTGTCATACCACTCATGCGCTGAGCCTTCTCGAAATAGTTTCTGAAAGGTTTCTCTAATACGCCATAGATAAATTTAGCTTTCTGTTTCTCACGTAACTGAAGACCATACTCGCTCATTTTTCTGTTGGATCTCTTTAACTGTCTGTTAGACTTTTTGTCAATTCCCAAATATACAGGATCCATTCCAAGGGATCTGCATCTTTTAAGAACCGGAACTCTATTTACTGCCATGTTTTTGCTTTCCTCCTATTTAAATTCGGATAAATCAATCCGTTAACGTAATATAATATAAAATGATAATTAGACTCTTCTGCGTTTCGGCGGACGGCAACCATTGTGTGGTACCGGAGTAACATCCTTAATGCTTGTTACATCGATTCCGCATGCCTGAAGGGCACGGATTGCTGCTTCTCTACCTGAACCTGGTCCTTTAACCATTACGTCAACTGATTTTAAACCATGTACTAATGCTGCTTTAGCTGCTGTCTCAGCTGCCATCTGAGCTGCATAAGGGGTAGATTTCCTTGAACCTCTAAATCCCAGACCGCCTGCACTTGCCCATGAAAGAGCGTTACCCTGTGCATCTGTTAATGTTACGATTGTATTATTAAAAGATGACTGGATGTGTGCTTGTCCGTGTTCAACGTTTTTCTTGACACGCTTCTTTGTTACTTTCTTTGCAACTTTCTTTGCCATAATAAAACTAACCTACACTTTCCTCAAATTTTTATTTCTTTTTGTTTGCTACTGTTCTCTTAGGACCTTTTCTTGTTCTTGCATTGGTCTTTGTCTTCTGACCACGAACCGGAAGTCCTTTTCTGTGACGGATTCCTCTATAGCATCCGATTTCCTGTAATCTCTTGATGTTCAGGGCGATCTCTCTACGAAGATCACCTTCTACTGTCTGAGTCTCATCGATTACTGCACTAATCTTCTTTACATCTTCGTCTGTAAGATCTCTACAGCGAATGTCAGGATCAACTCCTGCCTGTGCTAAAATACGGGTTGCACTCGGTCTACCAATACCGTAGATATAAGTTAATCCGATTTCAACACGTTTGTCTCTTGGTAAATCTACACCTGCAATACGAGCCATGTGAATTTCCTCCATTTTCTTTTTTTCTTTTTGCTCCGAAGTCCATCTCGATTCCGCTTCGCTTCATCTCGATGCGGGGCTTCGCCCTATGCTTCTTATATAATACATCCCATTGCAAGCATGCTTGCATGTGCTGATTATATAATCTGCGCACTTCTCTGTTTTCACACATTGTCTTTAATAGGGACGACCAGGAATCTTCCTTCTCGTCCAGGCATGTTTCGGTATCCATGCCCTTTCCGGCCACCGAGGCATTCGGTAATGACGGGCCGGCATTAGAAGCAATATACGAGGATGCTCACCGGCTAAAGGTGCTCCTTGTATATTAAATAGTCTACACACTTCCTGGCGTGTCGACTATCAGCCGCCTAATTCGTTCTGCATAAAAGTGTTCAGTGCCTAACCCTGACGCTGTTTATGCTTTGGATTCTCGCAGATAATGCGAATGCTTCCTTTTCTCTTAATAACTTTGCATTTTTCGCAAATTGGTTTTACTGATGATCTAACCTTCACGGGGATCCTCCTTTCATCCATTGCTCTGCCTATAGTTCTTACACATTTTCAAGTGCATAAAATTACGCACTAATATAAAAGCACCCAAAAACGTGCTTATATAGTATAACACTATAATTCTACCAAAGTCAATAGATAATTTAATATTATTTATCTCTCCAAATAATTCTTCCTTTTGAAAGATCATATGGGGATAATTCCAGTGTTACTTTATCTCCGGGCAGGATCTTGATAAAGTTCATTCTCAATTTGCCGCTGATGTGTGCAAGCACTTGATGTCCATTCTCAAGTTCTACCTGAAACATTGCGTTTGGCAATTTTTCTACTACTGTTCCTTCAATTTCAATTACGTCAGCTTTTGACATGGTTTCATTCCTCCTGTTTCTTCTCTTCCCTATTCCATTCTTTAAGTATTCGTTTTATTGCTACATCATCTGCCGCGGTGACATCATGCTCTTTGCAGATAATCTGAACATGTTTCTTTTTTTTCTTTTTCAGTCTATCTAATGTTCTAATACTGCCATCCGCTAAATATACATATGTGTCGTCAATGTCAATTATAACATAAACCTTACCTGTATCATGACCCGCTTTCGATCTCGCAAGCATTCCTATCCTGTATCTGTCCATAACCGCGTCCTTTCTATAGAGAAGGAAGTTCTCTGGTAAAGCTTAAAAGTCTCGGTTCACTCTCTGTTATCAGCACCGTATTCTCATAATGTGCAGACAGGCTGTGATCTCTGGTGACGACCGTCCATTCATCATCGAGCCAGTTTACTTCCCATGATCCGATATTGATCATCGGCTCAATCGCCAGCGTCATTCCGGCTTTGAGTTTCACGCCTCTTCTATTCATCTTGTAATTCGGTATCTCAGGTGCCTCATGCAGGGCAGTGCCTATTCCATGTCCACACAGATCGCGGACCACTCCATACCCATGTGCTTCGGCATAACTGCCAATCGCTGCCGATATGTCAAATAGATAATTGCCTTCTTTCGCATACTTTATACCTTCAAAGAAGCATTCTTTCGTAATCTTCATCAATTGCTGCGCTTCTTTGCTGACCTCTCCGATGCCGTGCGTCCGCGCGGCATCAGAGTGATAACCTTTATAGATAACACCTGCATCCAGACTGACAATATCGCCCTCCTGGAGGATTCTGTCTTTACTTGGGATGCCATGGACTACCTCATCATTCACTGATACACAGATTGATGCAGGATATCCATTATAATTAAGAAAAGAAGGAATACAATCATAACTGCGGATTACTTCTTCTCCCAGTCTGTCTATATCCAGAGTACTCATCCCTGGTTGCAGTGCCTTTTCTAACTCTTCATGAACAATCTCTAATATACGTCCGGCTTCTGTCATTAATTCAATTTCTCTGGCCGATTTGATAGTGATTGGCATGTGCTTACTCTCCTAAGATATCTACAATTGTCTGGAATACGTCATTAATATCAACAGTTCCGTCAACCGTCTTCAAGATTCCTGCATTGGTGTAGTAGTCAATCAACGGCTGTGTCTGCTCATGGTATACGCCAAGACGCTTTTTCACAGTCTCCGGCTTATCATCATCTCTTAAGATCAGTTCTTTTCCGCAAGTATCACAGATACCCTCAACCTTTGTTGGCGCATACTCAAGATGATATGTAGCTCCGCATCCAACACAAGCACGACGTCCTGACATACGATGTACAATATTTTCGTCCGGAACATCTACGTCGATTGCATAATCCATCTTCTCTCCAAGTGCTGCGAGCGCTTTATCAAGTGCCTCTGCCTGCGGAATCGTTCTCGGGAATCCATCCAGTACATAGCCCTTCTCACAGTCATCCTGCTTTACACGATCTACTACCAGGTCTACTACCAGTTCGTCCGGAACCAGAAGTCCCTGATCCATGTATGTCTTTGCTTTATTACCCAGTTCCGTTCCATTTTTAATATTCGCTCTGAAAATATCACCGGTTGAGATGTGAGGAATGCCGTACTTTGCTGCAATTTTCTTTGCCTGAGTTCCTTTGCCCGCTCCCGGAGCGCCTAACATAATTATTTTCATATAGATGTTCCTCCTCTTTATAGCATTTTAACCCGCGAAAAAAATCCCGCGAGTCAAAATTATTAGTTATTTAAAAATCCCTTATAGTTACGTACAAGCATCTGAGATTCGATCTGTTTCATGGTCTCCAGCACAACGCTGACGATAATGATAAGTGAAGTACCTCCGAAAGATACTTTTGCTCCCAGTGTTCCGTTGAAGAAAATCGGAATCACCTGTATTACTATAAGCCCACATGCCCCGATAAAGATAATATAATTCAATATCGTGGTCAAATACTCCACAGTCGGTCTTCCCGGACGGATACCAGGAATGAATCCACCATTCTTCTTCATATTATTCGCGATTTCTAACGGATTGAATGTGATTGACGTATAGAAATAAGCGAAAAATACAGTCAGAACAATGTATACCAGTAATCCCCAACTATATTTCAACTGCTGTGGATTACACCAGTTGCCCTGGTTCATTCCTCTTAAGATCTCGCTGCCAATTCCGGAGCCATTGCCTTTTCCTAAGAAAGAAGCAATCACAATCGGAAACTGCATCAAAGATGATGCGAAGATAATCGGAATTACTCCGGCAGTATTGACTTTTAATGGAATGTTACTGGACTGTCCGCCATAGGTTCTTCTTCCTACGACTTTCTGTGAATACTGTACTGTAATTCTTCTCTCGCCGCCCTGAAGGATAACAACAAACACAACGAGAACCAGGATAATTGCAAGGATAACAGCCACTGCAAGGCTGGCAGATGCAATCGGCTTGCCTTTTACAAACTGCTCAAACAATGAAGTCATATCGCTAGGTATACGTGAGATAATATTAATTACCAGCACGATGGAGATACCATTCCCCACACCCTTTTCCGTAATTCTCTCACCAATCCACATCAGGAATGCTGATCCTGCTGTAAGTGTCAGAACTACGATCACCGCATTTACAAAATTGAACTCTACCAGAAGTCCCTGGCGTCCGAATCCAACAGCCATAGCGGTAGACTCGAATAATGCAAGACCTACGGTAAGATAACGTGTAATCGCTACAATCTTCTTTCTTCCTTCCGCTCCTTCTTTCTGCATCTCCTCAAGTTTCGGAATTGCAATGGTCAGAAGCTGCATGATAATAGAAGATGTAATGTACGGTGTAATACTCAGAGCAAATACTGACATCTGCTCAAATGAGCCACCGGTGAAAGCGTTAAACAAGTTAAACGCCTCACCAGTGTTCTGTGCAAAAAACTCTTTAATGTAATTGGAATTCACTCCAGGGGTTGGAAGCTGTGATCCAATTCTTATAACGATTAACATCAAAAACGTATATCCGATTTTCTTGCGAATGTCTTTGATTTGAAATGCTTTTCGGAAAGTTTCTAACATTAGATCACCTCTGCTTTTCCACCTACAGCCTCAATCTTCTCTACAGCACCTGCGCTGAACGCATTAGCCTGAACAGTTAATTTCTTTGTCAGTTCACCGTTTCCAAGAATCTTAACACCATCTCTTGGATTCTTTACGATACCCTGCTCGATCAATGTCTCTACAGAAACAACTGCGTCATTATCAAATACTTCAAGAGCACTTACATTAATACCAACGATTGTCTTAGAGTTTCTGTTAGTGAAACCTCTCTTTGGTATTCTTCTATATAATGGCATCTGACCACCTTCGAAACCTGGTCTTGTTGCTCCGGAACGAGCCTTCTGACCTTTGTGTCCCTTACCAGCCGTCTTACCATTTCCAGAACCGTGTCCACGTCCTCTTCTGAAATTATCACTCTGTTTTGCTCCATCAGCAGGTCTTAAGTTTGATAAATCCATTGTGACACCTCCTTATCTGAATATTATACTTACGCTTCTTCTACTTTTAACAGATACTCTACCTGTTTGATCATACCTCTTGTTGCTGCATTATCCGGAAGTACAACTGTTTTGTGTAACTTCTTTAATCCTAATGCTTCAACAGTTCTCTTATGCTTCGGTACAGCACCAATTGTAGATTTTACTAATGTAACTTTTAAGTCTGCCATCTTCATCTACCTCCTTAGCCTAAGATCTCTTCAACAGATTTACCGCGAAGCTTAGCTACCTCTTCCGGAGTCTTAATCTGGCGTAATCCATCGATAGTAGCCAGAACAACGTTCTGCTTATTGTTAGAACCAAGAGATTTTGTACGGATATTCTTGATTCCTGCCATCTCGATTACGGCACGCGCCGGACCACCGGCGATAACTCCTGTACCTTCTGGGGCTTTCTTCAATAATACGGAAGCGCCTCCGAATTTACCGGTAAAATCATGTGTAATACTTTCATTATCATCTAATGCTACAGAAATAAGATTCTTTGCTGCATCTTCTTTTCCTTTACGGATTGCTTCCGGAATCTCAGTAGCTTTTCCTAAACCTGCACCAACATGGCCATTTCCATCGCCAACAACTACTAAAGCTGTGAATCTCATATTACGGCCACCCTTAACAACTTTGGTTACACGTTTAATTGATACTACTTTTTCATTTAATTCTAACTGACTAGCATCAATACGTTCTTGTTTCATGTGTGCTCCTCCTTCTAGAAATTCAACCCAGCTTCTCTAGCTGCGTCTGCTAATGCCTGAATTTTACCCTGGTATATAAAGCCGCCTCTATCAAAGACAACATCCTTAATACCTTTTTCAATTGCCTTTTCAGCAATTACTTTTCCCAAATATGCTGCTGCATCAACGTTGTTAGTTTTCTCCAGGTTTGCTTTCACATCTTTCTGAAGAGTGGAAGCGGAAACCAGAGTATGATGAGCTGTATCGTCGATGATCTGAGCATACATATGATTGTTACTTCTAAATACTGCCAAACGTGGGCACTCAGCAGTACCGCTCAAACGGTTACGTAATTTTCTGTGTTTATTAACACGAACAACACTTCTTGATTTTTTGCTAACCATTTTTACACTCTCCTTTCTTATTTCTTACCAGTCTTACCAACTTTACGTCTAATAACTTCATCAGCATACTTGATACCTTTGCCCTTATATGGCTCCGGTCTTCTCTTATCTCTGATTTCAGCTGCGTATTGGCCTACTTTTTCTTTATCGATACCCTTAACAACGATCTTGTTCTGACCTTCAACTACTGTCTCAACGCCTTCCGGATCGATCATTTCAACTGGGTGAGAGTATCCAAGACTTAATGTTAATTTGTTTCCGGATTTTGCTGCTCTGTAACCAACACCGTTAACTTCCAGAACCTTCTCATATCCGTTAGTTACACCAACAACCATGTTGTTGACCAATGTTCTTGTAAGACCGTGTAAAGATTTCATCTTCTTTAAATCATTTGGTCTTGTTACAACAACTTCTTCACCTTCCACTTTGATCTCCATCTCTGTTGGAAGTTCTCTTTCAAGAGTTCCCTTTGGACCTTTTACAGTCACTTTATTATTCTCTGCAATTTCAACAGTAACGCCTGCTGGGATTGCGATTGGATGTCTTCCTATACGTGACATACCTTTTCCTCCTTAACTTAAATTCTCGGAATGAACCTTATTCATTCTGTTTTCAGTTGCGTTGCCCCATTTTCATGCAATGGGCGAATGTGGAAGTTCTCTTCGCTTTGCTCAGAGAACAGCCTTCTCACTAGACTCAGCCTGCGCTAGACGCTTGGCTTCGCCAAGTGTTCAGTGCTTACCAAATATAGCAAAGTACTTCTCCGCCTACGCCGAGTTTTCTTGCTTCTTTGTCTGTGATTACGCCTGCATTGGTAGAGATGATTGCTGTACCAAGTCCGCCGAATACCTTCGGTACGTTAGCGCTGCTTGCGTATACACGGAGTCCAGGCTTAGAGATTCTCTTAAGACCTGTAATAACTTTTTCATTCTTGTCTGCACCGTATTTTAATGTGATGTGAAGTGTTTTGAACACACCATCTTCAACGATATCATATTTCTCAATGTATCCTTCATCTAACAGAATGTTTGCAATAGCAAGTTTCATCTTAGAAGATGGTACATCTACTGTATCATGTTTAGCAGTATTAGCATTACGGATTCTTGTAAGCATATCTGCGATTGGATCACTCATAGTCATGATTTCTTTTCCTCCTTACCAACTTGCCTTCTTAACGCCTGGGATCTGTCCTTTATATGCCAGTTCACGGAAGCAAACACGGCAGATTCCATATTTTCTCAAATATGCATGTGGACGTCCACAGATTCTGCAACGATTGTATTCTCTGGTAGAGAACTTCTGCTTACGCTGCTGTTTTACTTTCATTGCTGTCTTAGCCATAATTTACCTCCTTATTTTGTAAATGGCATGTTGAACTGTTTCAGCAGTTCACGCGCCTCTTCATCTGTCTTAGCAGTTGTAACAAAGATGATATCCATACCTCTTACCTTGTCGATCTTATCATATTCGATCTCAGGGAAGATCAGCTGTTCTTTGATACCAAGAGCATAGTTACCTCTTCCGTCAAATGCGTTAGGGTTAACTCCTCTAAAGTCACGTACACGAGGAAGTGCAAGGTTGATCAGGCGATCAACGAACTCATACATCTTCTCTCCTCTTAAAGTAACTTTACATCCGATTGACATTCCTTCTCTTATCTTGAAGTTAGCAACGGACTTCTTAGCCTTACAGATAACTGCTTTCTGTCCTGTAATCTTCTCCAGATCAGCTACTGCTGAATCTAACAGTTTTGCATTATCTTTTGCCTCGCCGACACCCATGTTGATAACAACCTTGTCGAGCTTCGGCACTTCCATAATATTCTTATAACCGAACTTCTTGATCAATGCGTCAACGATCTCGTTCTGGTATTGTTCTTTCAGTCTACTCAAAGCTTATGGCCCTCCTTCCTCAGATTAATCAATCACTTCGCCTGTTGATTTTGCGTAACGAACTTTCTTGTCGCCATCCATCTTAATACCTACTCTTGTTGCTTTTCCCTTGTGAACATACATTACGTTGGATGCATCGATAGGTCCTTCCTGATGAATGATACCGCCATTCTGATTAGCAGCACTTGGCTTTGTGTGTTTTGTCAGCATGTTAACGCCTTCAACAACAACTTTGCCTTCTTTCTGATTAACAGCAATTACCTTGCCTTCTTTGTCTTTATCCTTACCAGCGATAACCTTAACAGTGTCGCCTTTTTTGATCTTTAACATTGACATCTTGCTCGCACCTCCTTAAAGTACTTCCGGAGCCAAGGAAACAATTCTCATGAATTGTTTGTCACGAAGCTCTCTTGCTACTGGCCCAAAGATACGGGTTCCTCTTGGTGTCTTATCATCTTTTATAATTACAGCAGCATTTTCGTCAAAACGGATATAAGAACCATCTTTACGACGAGTACTATTAACAGTACGAACAACTACAGCCTTAACTACATCACCTTTTTTAACAACGCCGCCTGGTGTTGCATCTTTAACAGTCGCAATAATTACATCACCGATACTTGCATATCTTCTGGTTGAACCGCCCATAACACGGATACACAGTAATTCTTTCGCACCTGTGTTGTCTGCTACTTTCAGTCTGCTTTCTTGCTGTATCATGCAGGTTTCCCTCCTTATACTATTTCACTTTTTCCATAACTTCAACAAGTCTCCATCTCTTGTCCTTAGAGAGCGGTCTTGTTTCCATAACTTTTACTTTGTCGCCAATGTTGCACTCATTGTTCTCATCATGTGCTTTCAACTTATAAGTTCTCTTTACGATTTTCTTATAAAGTGGATGTTTTACATGATCTTCAACTGCAACAACTATGGTCTTATCCATTTTATTACTGATAACCTTGCCCACACGGGTTTTTCTAAGATTTCTTTCCACAGTCTTTACTCCTTTCATCTAAATAATGAAGTTCTTTTCGCTAGGCTCGACAATACCTCGCCAATCTCAAAGAACGGCCTACGTGCTAAGCTCGAAAGAACCTCGCCAATCACTACCGGCCAGCTTTTTCAGTAATTACTGTCTGAATTCTGGCAATGTTTCTTCTAACTTCTTTGATTCTGCTTGTATTATCTAACTGATTCGTTGCGTTCTGGAATCTTAAGTTAAACAGTTCCTTTTTAGCAGCTACTAATTCTTCGTTCAGCTCTGCAGCTGATTTTGTCTTTAAATCTTCTACAAATGCATTAATTTTCACTGTTATCACCGCCTTCTAAGTCTGCACGAGATACAATCTTACATTTACATGGTAACTTGTGCATAGCAAGACGCAGCGCCTCTCTTGCAACCTCTTCAGGTACTCCTGCAAGTTCGAACATTACGCGTCCTGGCTTAACAACTGCTACCCAGTACTCTAAGGTTCCTTTACCAGAACCCATACGTGTCTCAGCTGGTTTCGTAGTTACAGGTTTATCCGGGAATATCTTGATCCAAACTTTACCACCACGCTTGATGTAACGAGTCATGGCAACACGGGCAGCCTCGATCTGGTTGGAACGGATCCAGCATGGTTCCATTGCAACGATACCATATTCACCATTTGTAATCTTGTTTCCGCGAAGTGCTTTACCCTTCATGGAACCACGGAATTGTTTACGACGTTTTACTCTTTTTGGCATTAACATGATTATCTATCTCCTTCCTTTGATGCTTTTTCCGGAAGAACTTCGCCTTTGTAAATCCATACTTTAACACCAACTTTTCCATAAGTTGTGTCAGCCTCAGCGAATCCGTAGTCGATGTCTGCTCTCAGTGTCTGAAGCGGAATTGTTCCCTCGCTGTAGAACTCTGTACGAGCCATATCAGCACCGCCAAGACGTCCAGATACAGAAGTCTTAACACCAAGCGCTCCTGATTTCATAGTTCTGGACATGCAGGACTTCATTGCACGTCTGAAAGAGATACGGTTCTCAAGCTGCAGAGCGATATTCTCTGCTACTAACTGAGCATCTTTATCCGGTCTCTTGATTTCTTTGATATCAACAACTAACTTCTTATCTGTAAACTGTGCTAATTCACCTTTTACTTTTTCGATCTCTGCTCCACCCTTACCGATTACGACACCAGGTTTTGCTGTATAGATAATGATCTTAACACGGTCGGATGCTCTTTCGATCTCAATCTTAGAAACACCGGCACTGTATAATCTCTTCTTAAGATACGTTCTGATTTCATGGTCTTCTACTAAGTAATCTGCAAAATCCTTCTCTGCATACCACTTGGAGTCCCAGTCTTTGATAACACCGACTCTTAAGCCATGAGGATTAACTTTCTGTCCCATGATTGCCCTCCTTATCTTTCATCAAGCACAAGTGTAATGTGGCTCATTCTCTTCTCGATTCTATAAGCTCTGCCCTGTGCTCTAGGTCTGATTCTCTTCATTGTTGGTCCTTTGTTTGCATAAGCCTCTGCAATATAAAGATTCTCAGCATTCATACCGTTATTGTTCTCAGCATTTGCAATCGCTGACTCTAATAATTTCTTTATTAAACTAGAAGCATATCTTGGATTGTAAGTTAAAATACCAAGTGCTGTTGTTACATCCTTACCTCTGATGGCATCTAATACGTAGCATGCTTTCTGAACAGAAACTCTTGCATAAGATAACTTAGCAGAAGGTCTCGTGTCTTTGTTAGCATTTCTCTCTCTCTTGATTTGGGATCTATGTCCTTTTGCCATGGATGAACCCTCCTTTCACAATGTAATTATCTAACTCTTGATTTCTTTTCGTCTTTTCCGTGTCCTCTATATGTTCTGGTAGCAACGAACTCACCAAGTTTGTGACCTACCATATCTTCTGTTACATATACAGGTACATGTTTTCTTCCGTCATGAACGGCAATTGTATGTCCAACCATGCTTGGGAAGATTGTAGAACGGCGAGACCATGTCTTGATCACAGACTTGTCTCCTGCCGCGTTCATAGCATCAATCTTCTTGAGCAGGCTTGCGTCTGCGAATGGTCCTTTTTTAATTGAACGTGCCATAGGTTTTAACCTCCTCGTGAAAATTATTTAATAGCTCTACCATCTCTTCTTCTTACAATCAACTTGTTAGAAGCTTTGTTTTTCTTTCTTGTCTTAAGACCAAGTGCTGGCTTGCCCCAAGGTGTACACGGACCCGGACGACCGATTCCCGTCTTACCTTCACCACCACCGTGCGGATGGTCATTCGGGTTCATAACAGAACCACGAACTGTTGGTCTGATACCCATGTGACGCTTACGTCCTGCTTTACCAATGTTGATCAGGTTGTGATCGCCATTTCCTACAACTCCAACGGATGCGCGGCATTCGATTGGAACCATTCGCATCTCTCCTGATGGAAGTCTCAATGTAGCATACTTTCCTTCTTTTGCCATCAACTGAGCGCTGTTACCTGCGGAACGAACCAACTGTCCGCCTTTTCCAGGATGAAGTTCGATATTGTGAATCTGAGTACCTACAGGGATCTCAGAAAGTGGGAGGCAGTTACCGATCTTAACTTCGGCTTCTGGTCCATTCATGATCTTCATTCCATCTTTTAATCCTTCTGGTGCAAGGATATATGCTTTCTCACCATCTTCATAACAGATCAGAGCGATATTAGCTGTTCTGTTCGGATCGTATTCGATACCGATTACGGTTGCGTGGATACCGTCTTTTCTTCTCTTGAAGTCGATAACTCTGTATTTTCTCTTAGCACCGCCTCCGCGATGTCTAACTGTGATTTTACCTTGGTTGTTACGTCCTGCCTGTCTGCTCTTTAGAGCTAACAAAGACTTCTCTGGTGTCTTCTTTGTGATCTCTGAGAAATCAGAACCAGTCATCTGTCTTCTGGAAGGCGTATATGGGCGATATGTTTTAATTCCCATGATTGCTTCTCCTTTCAATACTGTTTATTGTCACGGTTTCTTTCCGTATGATCTACTGAATTCAGTCTCAACGGATTTACTTTTGCGCGCTTCGCGCGGTGTGTGTTCGCTTCACTAGGCTCGAAAAGACCTCGCCAAGTTCACCGAACGGGGTCCGACTAAGACTCAATTCTCGCTTTGCTCGATTTCGTCAAGTCTTATAACCCCTCAAAGATCTCGATATCTGCGCTGTCCTCTGTTAACTGAACAACTGCTTTCTTAGTCTTAGCAGTCTTACCAAACTGGTATGTTCCACGAACTCTTCTCTTCTTACCTTCATAGTTCATTGTGTTAACACTTTTTACTTTTGTTCCATTGAACATTTTCTCAACGGCTTCTTTTACCTGAGATTTGGTTGCTTCCGGGTGAACCAAGAATGTGTATTTCTTCTCGCCCATCAGTTCCATACTCTTCTCTGTTACGATTGGTTTAAGGATTACATCATAATATTGAACGTTAGCCATTATGCGTACACCTCCTCGATATTAGCAACAGCAGCCTTCGTAGCGATTACTGTGTTGTATTTTAAGACATCGTACACATTGATCGTATTAGCTCTTGCTGTCTTAACATCAGCGATGTTCTTAGCAGAGATCTCTGCGTTTGTATTGCCATCCTCTAATACTACTAATGCTTTGGATACTTCTAAGTTCTTAAGGATATTAGCGAAGTTCTTTGTCTTGATCTCATCTAACTTGATCTCATCAACAACAATGAACTTGTTCTCTTCTACCTTCGCTGTGAGCGCAGATTTAAGAGCTGCTCTCTTCTCTTTTCTATTCATCTTGAACGAATAATCTCTCGGAACTGGTGCGAATACAACTCCGCCGCCTGTCCACTGTGGAGCTCTTGTAGAACCCTGTCTAGCATGACCTGTTCCCTTTTGTCTCCATGGTTTTCTTCCACCGCCGGAAACTTCAGAACGTGTCTTAGCCTTCTGTGTTCCCTGACGTTTATTTGCAAGTTGGTTAACGACTGCCATGTGTACAAGATGTTCATTCACTTCAACACCGAATACCGCATCGCTTAATTCAATCGTACCAACTTCTTTACCTTCGATATTATAAACGGATACGTTTGCCATCTTAAAGTGTCCTCCTTCCTTCGTCAAAGCCTTAGATAGACTTTACTGCTTCTTTGATAGTTACTAAAGACTTCTTCGGTCCCGGTACAGAACCTTTTACTAACAGTAAATTGTTCTCAGCATCTACGCGCACAACTTCCAGATTCTGGATTGTGATCTTCTTGCTTCCCATGTGACCTGGCATCTTCTTGCCCTTGAATACTTTGCTCGGATCAGAAGCAGCTCCGTTAGAACCTGCATGACGATGGAACTTAGAACCGTGTGTCATAGGTCCTCTATGCTGATTGTGTCTCTTGATCGCGCCCTGGAATCCTTTTCCTTTGGAGATTGCAGTTGCATCAATCTTATCCCCGGCAGCGAAGACATCAACTTTGATTTCCTGTCCTAATTCATATTCGCCAGCGTTGTCAAACTTAAACTCTCTTACAAATTTCTTACCAGAAACACCAGCCTTTGCAAAATGTCCCTGCTCTGCTTTTGTTACACCATGACGATGAACGATCTCTTTCTTACCGCTCTTGTCTTTGTTGACAATTCTGTCTTTCTTATCAACGAATCCAACCTGAACTGCCTCGTAACCATCATTCTCTACAGTCTTGATCTGTGTTACTACACAAGGTCCAGCCTGAAGAACAGTTACAGGTGTTAATGTTCCGTCTTCGCCAAAGATCTGAGTCATTCCGACTTTTGTAGCTAAGATAGCTTTCTTCATTATAATTACCTCCTGTGATTTACAGCGGAACGCCACATGGACGTTCATCCTAAATTTTAGGAATTACTGTGTTCTTATTTGTTTTTCATCTTGATATCAATATATACACCAGCCGGCATCTCTAATCTAGATAATGCGTCAACAGTCTTCTGTGTTGGTGCAATGATATCGATCAGTCTCTTATGAGTTCTCTGCTCGAACTGCTCTCTGGAATCTTTGTACTTGTGAACAGCTCTTAAGATTGTTACTACTTCCTTCTTCGTTGGAAGCGGTACCGGTCCGCTCACCTGTGATCCATTCTTCTTAACAGTTTCGATGATTTTCTTAGCGGATGCATCTACCAACTGATGATCATACGCTTTCAAAGTGATTCTCATTACTTGACTTGCCATAAAAAAAGTCGCCTCCTTTTCGTACTTTTAACTTCAGTACGACAAGCGGTGACTGTACACTCTCCCGTGTGTGTCGTGAGAACCTCACACGTTGTTACCACATCTCAGTGGCTGTTATAGTTTCGTACAGTGACTTGTCGCCAGTTTCCTAACTTGACATTCGCTCCACGGAAAACCTACCATATATTAGGCAGCAACCTCACGCTTCACAGCTATCATGTCACAGCTTTTTTAGTATAAATGAAGAAAGGGCTTTTTGCAAGCCCTTTTTTAGAAATATTGTATTTTTTT
>NZ_JBNPMC010000018.1:0-67791 GCF_050313795.1 Bariatricus sp. SGI.154 | reverse complement strand
TTATCATGCCATGTCATCCCGAAGTGCGTCAATAATATTTTCTTTCTTAATCTTACTAACCGCATACAGCATTGTAATAAACACGATTAAGATCACCCCCGCCACGCTGACTGTCATACTTTTCCACGGGAATATGAACTTGAATTCTCCACCGCCAAACGCCATTCCACCATAAATCAGACATGAGAAGATTCCTGCAATAGGCAATCCCCAAAGCATCGTCCGTACTCCATAGAAAACACATTCAAACCGCATCATCTTATTAAAGTCCCGCTCCGACATACCTACTGACCGAAGCATTGCTAATTCCTTCCTCCGCAATTTGATATTTGTGGAAATAGTATTGAATACATTAGCAACTGCAATCAATGTGATCATCATGATAAAAACAACAGAGAACAGATTCACAATGAATACCATATTCCGGTTTTCCTCAAGTATCCCATAAACATTGTACAAAGTATACTTATCAGCAGTAACTCCGGCACTATTAATCATCTCCCTCATCTGCCTTACGGACTGTCCGGGATTCTTGGATTTGAAAGTCATGCCGAGTTTTACAGGTTCTACAACCGCATCTAATGCATCAAACTGCGCCTTTACCCGATAAGGTGCAATCACCATAAGCGAGTATGCTGTCTGCTCACTTGGCTTCGCGGGCAGAAGATCCGGATAATCCTTTACAAATGTGGCACGAATCGTCTTCGACTGCTCCCCGGATTCTGAAGCAAGCGTGAATTCCATCGGCTGCTCCTGCATATACCACTTTCCGGGCAAAAATCCTGCCATGACCATACTGTCATCCTGTCCGCTGTATTCCTCCTCAGACAGTCCGTTCCTTTCCAGGAAATCCCGATAAGCATCATCTGCAACAGACTGCATATCCAGCCTCACCTCCACCGTGTCACTCTTTCCGTCATAGCCGATAGCTTTTCCATACTCTTCCAGGAAATGACTGGTCAGATCCGCCGTATCCAGCACACAGGAATAGGTAGAAAGAGCCTGGTAGGAACTCTCATAGACTCCGGTGGCAATTTTAATACTATCATAGAGCCGTAACAGTTTATTTTCATCCATTTCCCTTGTACTAAAGCAGATGTCATAATCTTCTACTACCACGTCAGAATTCTTTGCCAACTGCCCCAGATATATTCCGAACGAATCTGCCGATACGAACAATACTACGCTCAAACTAAGTGAAAGAACAATACTACGGTAACGCTGCTTGTTACGTTTGAAATTCTTTAATGCCAGCACCCCTTCCAGGCCGTAGAAATGCTGTGCAAACCTTGATATTTTCACAGTCTTGGCTTCCATCTTAATCTCATTAGTCTGGCGGATACATTCCATCACAGACATGTCCGACGCCTTCTTTGCCGGAACATATGCAGAGATCAAAACTGTAACCATACTTACAACTGCCGAGATAATCAGCATAGGAACAGACACTTTCAATTCCAGCGGTACATTATCATACATAATGTTCGCAAAATTCTTTCTCACAAGAGAAATCACGAACTGAATACTTGGAATCCCGATCAATATCCCAAGCGGTATGCCAACCACACCGATACACAGCCCCTCAAACAGAACCGAACTTCGCAGCTGCTTCGCCGTTGCCCCCACCGACATCAGAATTCCAAACTGATGCGTACGTTCATTCAATGAGATATTGAATGAATTATAGATCAGGAACACTGAGCCCAGCATAACCAGAACAACCAGAATACCTCCAACCGCACACAACAGAAGTGTGAATATCTTATTGCCCGAGACTCCCATAAAACGCAGCACATCATCATTCAGCACATAACCATGACTATCAGATATATCATCCGTATAAGAATGCACCCGGTAGGGATTCTTAAGAGTCACAAATGCCGTCAGACTATCTGCAGCCATCGTATCCTCTGTCGTAATCAGTGTATAACCAGGTGCAGAATACTCCTCAATCGACGGACGCTGACAGATGCCAACCACTGTATAAATCTTCTCCTGAGATACTGTAAGCGTCTCTTCTCCGGCGCAATACGGATCATGCTGGTCAAGAATCTGGCCGTCTCTCATACGGTTACCGAATGCAAGTTCAAGCGTATCCCCCAGCGCAATCTGTACCCCGCCATTGGATGCAAGATGCTCCGGTATTACAACTTCACCGCTATTCCTGGGAAGTCTTCCGGAAATCAGGTTGACAGGCAGCGAATCCAGGGCATCTTCATTCCATCCGGTCAGGAAAAGATAGGGCTTATCCGGATTCTCCCCTCCTTCCAAAAGTGCATAACCGACATTCTGCAACGCCACAACATTTTTTACCCGGCTATTTCCTTCCTGCTTCATCAAAAATGCAGAATCCGCATCCGGGATCTCAACATGCCAACTGCCATACTTGGCAACCGCACCATTTATCATATAATTCTGTAGGGACACAACAAACGTAGCAACACCCGTAATAAGGGCTGCAGACAGAGCCACGCCAATTACTGTCACAAGTGTCCGGGTATGGTTCTTTTTCAATCCCTGCAAGGCAACTTTGTTGAAAATATTCATGAACGTGCCACCTGCCTCTCATCCCGCACTACTTTACCATCTGCAATGGTAATAATACGTTCCGCCTGCAAAGCGATATTTTCATCATGAGTGACCAGAAGCAGCGTCTGCCCGTATTTTTTATTACTCTCTTTCAGTAGTTTGATGATCTCATGTCCATTGCGGCTGTCCAGGGCGCCTGTTGGTTCATCAGCCAGCATAACCGCCGGTGCATTCATCAGCGCACGCCCGATAGCAACACGCTGTTGCTGTCCGCCTGAAAGCTGGTTTGGAAGATGCGTCTTCCGATCCTGCAATCCCAGCAAATCTAACAAATCATTCAACCGTTCTTTGTTCACTTTCCGCTTATCCATCAAAATAGGCAACGTAATATTCTCCACCACATTCAATGTAGGAATAAGATTGTTAAACTGATAGATCAACCCCACCTGACGTCGACGGAAAATTGCAAGTTTCTCATTATTCCCGGCATAAACATCCTGCCCATCCAGATAGATTTTCCCACTGGTCGGCTTATCTACACCCGCAATTGCGTGAAGAAGCGTGGATTTACCCGAACCAGAGGAACCAATAATAGCGGTAAATTCTCCTTTTTCAATGGTAAGCGATACATGATCCAGCGCAATCACCTGATTTTCTCCTTTGCCATAAACCTTGCACAGATTATCAACTTTCAAAAACTCCATGATGTGAGCCTCCTTTTTTTGTAAATATTCAGGACTGAACTTCTGAACTTACCTTTATGATAGAACCTCACACTTACATATTTGTGACTTTTTGGTGAGAGATTCGTCACTTTGGGAAACGAATCGTAAAAATTGCACCGCCCTGTTGATGATTTTTTGCAGTGATCGTTCCACCTTGACGGGTAATAATCGTCTTGCAAAGTGCCAGTCCGATTCCATACCCTGCCGTCTGTGAATTCTTCCCACGATAAAATCTGTCAAACAAGCAAAAAAGTTCTTCCTTTTCAAATCCTGCACCATTATCGCAAATGGTAATCTCTGTATACAACAAGGTATCTTCACAGGCAATCTGAATTCTTCCATTATCTCCTGCACTTTCCATACAATTTTTCAGAATATTTTGTATTGCCTCAGAAAGCCAGCCCAAATCACCGGAAATCTCTATTCCTTCCGGGATATCCGTCTCTAACGTAATATTGTGCAATTCCATACTAATCAAAAATGGACGAATTGCAGCTCTTATCAGCCCGCTCACATCAACCTGTTCATTTCGGAACTCCACAACCCCTGCATCCAGACGGGATAATTTAAGCAGAGAAGTGAGAAGCCAGTCCATCTGTCCAAGCAATTCTTCTGTTTCCCGCAGCAGATCTCTCCGCTCATTTTCATCAGGAGTATTCTCTATCAATGACAGAATCAGGTTTACCGAAGTAAGGGGTGTACGGAGCTGGTGTGCAACGTCGGCAAGAGAATCGGCAAGATATTTTTTCTCTTTTTTTAGAGCATCATTCTGCTCCCGGATACGCAGCGTCATCTTAGTAATCTCGCTTTGCAGAATGGATAATTCGCCCTCATCCGCTTCACTGATATACAACCGGTCAGCATTATGAAGTACAAGATCAATCTGATCCGATATCTGCGCAATGCTTCTGTATCTTGCTTTCGTGAATCCGGCAAACGCCATGCCGAAGGCAGCCGCCGTAACAAGCACCAACGCTGCGGCTGCTGGCCGGATCAGGAATCCTCCGATAACCGCAACAACGGTGATTATCAAAAAAAATACCGCAAACTGCCGGATCTCTTTATTCCGAAACATAGCCACCTCCCAACCGGTATCCTGTCCCTCGGACAGTCAGAATAATCTGCGGATTCGCATAGTCATCCTCAACCTTCTCCCGTAATCTCTTAATATAGACAGTCAGCGTATTGTTATTAACGAATTCACCCGCCGCATCCCACAATTCATCCAACAGACGTTCTCTTGTAATAATACTCTTAGGATTGTTAATAAATATCAATAGCAAGCGATATTCCAACGCAGACAGATACACCTCTTTTCCGTTCTTTTTTACAATACCACTGTTGGTATCGACAGAAAGTCCGCCAATCTCAAAGACTGATGCTGCATGTCCTGCTCTTCGTAAAGCATTTCCAATCCGCGCGATCAGTTCCCGTGGACGAAATGGCTTGGTGATATAATCGTCTGCTCCCATATTAAGCCCAGTGACCACGCTTGCCTCATCTTGCGATGCCGTCAGAAAAATTACCGGAATATCCTGTGACTGCTTAATCTCCGTACAAACCGAAAACCCATTTCCATCTGGCAGTGAAATATCTACCAGCGCCAGATCAAACCGGTTTCCGCCAAGCAAAGAGACGGCCTCCTGCTTCGTAGGCGCATGAATAACTGCAAATCCTTCCGAGCAAAGCAAACGTCCAAGATTCTTAGCAATCTCCTTATCATCTTCAACTAAAAATATCCGTTTCACTAATTTTCACCATCCTTTGAAGAATTAAGTCCTATTATATCCCACCCCCGCCAATATGACAACGCCGCTAAATGTGTTTTCCTTTACACTCTCCTTCCACAAGTGTTATACTAAAGACAGAAAAAGACCTTTACAGAAAGGGGGCCAAATATATGAGTAAACGAGTAATTACAATCGGAAGAGACTTTGGAAGCAATGGACGAATCATCGGCATGGCTCTGGCAGAAAGACTGGGGATTCACTGCTATGACAAAGATCTGATCGAGATTGCGTCCGAACAATTAGACATCCCTTATGAACAATTAAAGCGTGTCGATGAAAAGCGCGAAAAACCATGGGCATATCAGGTAGATAAAGATTCTGGCCTGGACCGCTCCTATCGTTATGAACACATCGATCAGAAACTCTTTGAAGCAGAATGCGAGGTCATAAGAAGCCTTGCCGAACGGGAAGACTGCATCATCGTAGGCCGCTGCGGCAACTATGTACTGCGGGATTATGAGCACTGTATGCATGTCTATCTCTATGCTCCGTATGAGAACTGCATAGATACCGTTATGAAGCGTTATTCTCTAGATGAGAAGAATGCAGAGCGGCTCATTCGCAGGGTAGATAAAGATCGGGATTATTATTATAACTACTATACGGATGAATACCGAGATGATATGGTGAATTATAATCTGTGCCTGAATACAAGTGCTTATGAGATAGATGAACTGCTGGATATACTGGAAAATCTTTATAAAAAGTTATAAGCACCCTAAAGATGCAGGGAATTCCTATCATAATTTTATCAACAGGACTATATAAGAACACTCTCCAGTCAGAATATTGGGCCGGAGAGTGTTTTACATAATTTAATAATATTCAGTTCATCTGTTTACTCACACATCCATGCTAAGATATTGCCCCATAGCACCGGATAATATTCCCAGTCACAAAACTCAGGTGAAGCCCAATGTGGCGAGCAATCTGTTGCGAATGCAAACGTCTTTCCTTTTCCGTACTCTCCTAATACAATCATCGGATCTTCTTCGTATTGTACCGGAACAACTGTCCCTTCTTTCGCAGTCAGTTTATTATATCCCAGAATCGGAGGCCATTGCTTAGGCAAGCCTTTCAAGACAGCGTGACTATCCGGTTCTATCTCTATCTCGATTCCATGATACTTCCCTTTTCCTTCGAATCCCTGGAATGTCATATATCCGCCAATCATTCCGAAGTTACCGCCTTCTTCCACATATTTTTTTATCAACTGCAGTTTATCAATATCTTTCTTACATTGATGACAGGTCTGCGGATCATCTCCGTTGGCTTCCGCTTCTTCCAAATCCGCATCATATCTCATGAAAAACTCCATATTGGATTGCCCTGCTGCCATCCACACTTCTCCAACCGCAACATTGTCATATCGGATACTCTCTTCCCTTGAGGTAATCATAAGCGTCAGACAAGCACCTTTGCAATCTCGTCTATTTCCATCCTGACAGACGGTCGCATATCCTCCGACCTCGCATATGCCATCACACTCTCATAAAAGCATCGCATCTCCGGTTCATCTATATATTCCGGCACATTACATGCACAGACCAGCAATTTTCCCACTCCTGCTTGTATCTCGAACAGCCACCCAAGTTTATGATTCCGTTCAAAATTATCAATGATCTGTACAATCGGATGCAGTTGATCTGCCCACTTGTCAAGAATCACCGGACGGCTGTGATACAATAACCTATGCCATTGCCACTGAGCATAATCCTGTGTAGGGAATCCCGCCAACGCAGGATGATTCTTGTCACAGACCATTCCCAATGTCCCCGGAGCCGTCGGATAACCCTTCTTCTCACAGGCTTCCCGGAACATCGGATAGCACCAGAAATCAGGTGCAAAACTCCCCTCCACACTCTGTAATGCATTTCCTAAAAAAAGCACTACCTTCTGCCCTGCTCTCAATGCTTCCTGTTCTCTTTTACCAAAAAGTTCGGAGACCATAACCGTTTCGTCTGCTTTCAGGCTTTTCTTCGAATAATCGGGATAGCACCAGATTGCATACTCATTCATGAATGATCCCATTTTAAGAATCAATGTGAATTGCTCCGCCCTGCGAATACATGGCATTTTCACCTTCACTATTCCAACTGTTGAAAGTTTTCCACAGCCTGCCTTACAATTACCCAGACGAATTCTTTCAAGAACATTCCCTGCCGAATCCTCTAAGCTGCATTCCAATTCTCCTGCCAGATCTTCCGCACCAAAATTATACACCAGAATCTGTACCGTTAATGTCTCGCCCTCCGTCCAGATGTATTTCTTGAATTGTGCCATCAGAATCTGCGGTGCACAGAACTGCCTCCATTTCTCGGGAGTGATCAGTTCTTTGGACTCCAGAAAACTATCAAGAATCCCCACCAACGCCGTGCCTTGCCCCGGGAAATCCTGAAGTCCCAGGAGCTGGAAGCCTCCGATTCCCTCCGTCCTCAAGATTCCCTCTATCTCCTCTCGGTAACACTGTACGGAAAGCATTCCGCTGGAGCGGAAGAACGTCTCAGCCTGTTCTTCCATCTTCGCATCCTGCAGTCTCCTTTGAAAGATTCTCAGATTCTCCGGCGCGAGAACTCCCTGATATTTTTCCATTGTCCCATAATCCGGATAGGTCTGGTACTGCCCCGCTTCATGAACAATCAACGGAACCGGAGACATTTTCACTCCCGATGCATAATCCTGAAGCGTAGACGGCTGCTGATCCGTCTGTAGATAGCCAAGCGGCAGATCTGCATAGGAATAAGATGCACGTACATTCGTTTTCTCATCTGTCCGCATCGTAATGAAACAGTCATCACCAGGACAGAATATCGGATGTTCCAGGAAATTATTCGAACCCTGACAGTAATATTTATCCGCTCTTACACTCCGAAGGTGTGAGATCAATTCTTCATAAGCTTCCAGTTCTCCTACCATCTCGTTCCCGACGGCAAATATCAGAAAAGAGGGGTGGTTGCCGAATTGTTTTACAATCTTCTCTGACTGTTCCCATAGATAATGATTCAATACACGATCACACTCCGGATGCCCTTCCCTATAGAACCTATTTGCAAAGTTAGGCAACTCTACCTGAAAATAAACTCCCAATCTGTCACCTGCTTCGAATGCCGCTTCCGGTGGACACCAGCTGTGAAAACGATAATGATTCATTCCATATGATTTTATCAGTTCGCAGATCTTAAGCCATTCCTCAATTTCCATGGGACAGGCACCCGTATCCGGGAAAATGCAGCAATCCACTGTTCCTCGCAGAGAGACCGCCCTGTCATTGATCACGAATTGGTTCTTATTCGCCGCTTTCTTCTGCAGATATGCCCGAACGGGATAGATAACCTCTCCTTCCACCATCTTGATTCTCACACTTAAGTTATAGAACACCGGAGTGAATTCATCCCACTGAATGCTTAACTTCTCCAGACTGTAGAATGCCTCTAGCCGATTCTCTATAATCTCTGCTTCTATTTCCCGCGTCGGACAGATGACGCCATCACTTCTTACTCCATCTACAGTCATCCGAAGCGTCTTTTGCCTCCCCATGTCGTTTCCAATCTCTGCCTGTATGAGAATCCCCCTTCTCTTACAGTCCCCGAATGTCTGAATGCTCTTCAATCCCTGAACCGGACAGCATAGCAGATACATCTGCCCTAGGATTCCATTCCAATTCGTCTGCGTATGATCCGTGTACTGATGCCCTGCCATAAGGCTCTCCGGAAAATCTGGTTTCCCCACCAGATCATTATCAACTACAATGGTTAGGAAATGTTCTCCCGGCGTCATCACATTCGTCAGATCGTGAATCTGCGGGATCAACGTCTCATGGGAAGAAGACACCTTCTCTCCGTCGATATACACCTCCGTATATTTCGTCCTCTCCAGATAGAGGCTGATATACATTCCTGTCCATTTGTCCGGAATCATAATCTTTCTTCCATAACAGGCTTTTCCTGCAAAAGGATACCTGCGGCTAAGATGCAGCGTCTCTTCCCTGTCAGGAGCATACGCTCCCTTCTTACCAATCTCGGTTGTAGAAGGCAGGATGATCGTATCGTGAAATTCTTCCCCGCTCTTCCATTCCTGATAGAATGCAAACTTCCATTCGCCTGTCAGATCTATCTTTGTCTCCATAAATTTCTCCATTATCTGAATTCCTCTCTTACAATCACGTTCCATAACCGGCATATTTTTCCTTCCGTCATCTTCGGCCATTCCTCCAGATATATCCGATCCGTTCTTCGCAATACATTGACCTTCACAGTCAGACTGGCAGGGAAGTCAAAATATCTCATACTCATCTCCACCGCCTGTCCCGTATAAAAATGATCCTCAATCTTCTCTCCTTCACAGCAGACCTGTACACTGTCACCTGCATACTCCAGACTAATCAGGCAATCTTCTATGTTTTCTCCGTAGACAATCTCCACTTCATAGATTCTATACGCTTCTTCTGCCAGGACCTCATGAAAACGTACGGTCGACTCTCTGCCCTTCACATTGCGTTCATAACAGATGAAGTCATTTTCCTTCCCAGTCCGAACGAACTGTTTGGGAATCACCTTGAGTTCTGGGTAACTTCTAATCTTTGTATGCCTGCCTCCTGTGATTCGAAGATCTCCCGCTTCCTCCCACACGTACTGTTCAGAAAGGATCAGATAATCCCGATCCAATATCACCTTCCATGCATTCAGTGCATCCTGCCTGCTAATATGCAGAACTTCGGCGGGCAGGCTATCTTTCCATTGAAAATCAGGCGTCCAGTCGCCATAGAATACACAGGTCTCACTCTCCCCTTTCAGGATACATAACGGGCTTGCCGCTGCCGTAATTAGTTCCTTCCCCTGAATCCTCATATGATACGGAAAGAATCCATACTCTCCCGACCGGATAGATACCTTGCCAAAGTCCGCCTTCTCTTTACAGCGTCCGATCAATACCGCCTCATGGTCCTTCATCTGACGATGCCGTTGGTAATTATTAAAGAATACATATCCATGTTCATCATCATGCCTCCAGGCGATGCGAAGCGTATCCATATCCTCCGGTGACAATTCCTGATGTTCAATCTCCTCCTTCAACACTGCCATCTCATTTCCAAAATCATTTAAGAACAGGCTTAGAAGTTTTATCTCCTTGTAGACATCCGATATCTGCCCGTACTGGCGGATCGGCGCCTGAAAATCATAATTAATCTCAGGGAGGTCACTGGGATATCCAGTCGCCCTGCTCTCTTGTAAAGAAGAGTATCTTCCTTTTGGATTACTTCCGCCGTGATACATGTAATATCCAAGAAGCGCGGCACCTGATCCCAGTTTGCACAGCGACATGGCTCCTATATCCGCACCTTGTATCACCGGTCTTCTGTGATGCGTAGGCTGCAGTCCTCCACCAAGTTCTGCCAGCAGGTAAGGATATTTCCCGGCATCAAAAGATAAGGAATCTTCGATCTGATAATCAGAAGCGATTCCAGCATCGTTTCGCCTACTGCTGAATACATAATTTTCATTCGCCTCTATCTCGCAGATCCTTTGATCCCAGGGCGCGTCACAATAGCATCCCATCACCGGAAGCAGACCTCCGGTCACAGCCCCTCCCCAGCCAGTTGCCGTATAGAGCGGAACATCGAATCCAATTTTCTTAGCCAGGGTTGTCAAAGCGCGCATATGAGCCTCGCCCTCTTCTCCCCGCAAACCTCCTGCATGTCCATATTCATTCTCAATCTGTACTCCAATAATCGGACCGCCGTCCTGATGTAAGAATCCTTCAATCTGCCCATAGACTTTTCTCCAGAAGATCTCGACATATTCCAGATAGGATTGATCATTGCATCTGAGCGGAATCTGCTTTTTCAGAAGCCAGTCCGGGAATCCGCCATTACGCACTTCTCCATGCGCCCATGGACCAAGCCGTAAGAATAGTTTCAATCCTGTTTTCTGGCATAATCTTACAAAGTTTCCCAGATCTCTGCAGCCTGTAAAGTCGAATTCTCCTTCTCCCTCTTCATGATGAATCCAGATCACATAGGATGCTACAATCTGAATTCCACCTGCCTTGATCTTACGCAAAGATTCTTCCCAGAACGTCTCACGAAACCGGCTATAATGCATCTCTCCCATCACGGGAAACCACGGCTTCCCATCCTTTATCAAATATTGGCTGTTATATCTATCATTCATAGTGCCTCCGAATCATCCCTATTCCTGCATGGAATCCTCTCTCTTACCATTCCACGCAGTCATATGTTATGATATCAATTATATTGCCTTTTCCCACAATAATAAATGATGTATCATTTCATTTGATGGACAATCCTATTCTCTGTCAGATAAATAATAAAAGAAATTTATAGGATAGAAATTATCTCCAAAATAGTGTATGCTAGAGGCTAGGAAAAGAAAAAACAATAAAAGAAAAGATTATGTCATTGATTAGCAAAGATGCTCGGTGTCAGCAGGATCACCCTGCGATATCAGAAAACAGGATAGAGAATCCTACCACATATAATACCATTCAAAGATGGAAGCCCCACTGGGATTGGGTAGATCATTGCCAGCGATACAGCCCATGGGCACTCAGTGCAAATTCGCGATCACAAGCCGCACTAACATAATATCCTTCTGACTAGAAATGCCTGTTTTCAAACTTATACTTTAGATTTGTATGTCTGTCGAATATCATAAGTGCCGACTTACCCTTTAAATATCCCATAAGGCTTGAAACACTCATCTTAGGCGGAATACCGTAAGAATTTAAAATCTCTGGGATGATATAGCGCAAAACACTCCAGAGTTTAAATGGCAGTCACACATTCATTATTCTGCTTCTCAGTGTTTCTACAGAATAACGCCTTAAAAACAGTTCTGATAAGTGGCTGGATAAAGAACATCTGCGTAAAGAATGCAAATGGGAAGTTGAAGCATACCAATTTAATCCAGTTTGCAAGCAATGTTATAAGATTGAATCCTGAGTAATACGGATAATATAGCCATGCAGCAAGAAAACTCATTGCCGGACACATCAATCCAACCGTTGCGCAAATAATTGCAGACTCGAACATAACAGGATGCGTCTCCTTAGGATCAAACACTTTGGCTGCAAGTTTAAAAGAACAAGGGCTTCCCATCAGAATCTCCAGTAAATACGCAAGACAGAATTCTACAAGAACAACTGCCCAGATTGGCAGGAATCTTCCAAACATATAGACTCCTCCCTGAGTGTTAATCGCGCTTAATACGCTGGATTCTCCTGTCAATGACATCAATGTGCTCCCATTTACGACATATAAACTGTAGAAAATATAAGCATGTACTGTAACCAGTACGGTAAGGAAGGCGAAAACCATCCTCTGAAATTGATTTTTTGGCATAATAACCACACTCCTTCATTATTCTCTCAAAGACCTACAGGACCTGCCACCTGCAGTTCCCTCCGGATGCTTTGACCGCAAAAAAACACATGTATTACCTGGCGAATCTGTACGGTGTACACGTTCCGTGATCAGATTTACTTACCATAGGTAATACATGTGTCGTTTACGGTCTTCACATTTTATCAAAAAGGAATTTTTTTGTCAAAGATTTTTCTTGTACAAAATCCAGTACAAAATATCTTTGTAATCCTGCTTATACATTCGATAATCATCCTTAGAATCTTTGTCCGCATTTTGGACAATATTCAAAGTCTTCTGTCGTAGTAAAACCACAGTTGCCACATCTTTTATAGCATGAACCTGTCCAATCTACTCTCTGCAGATGCTCCTCACATATCTCTACATCTTCCCCTTTCTCAATCCTTCTCCCAATCTCCGGATTCAACCGATAAACCGTATTACAGCATGTAGTCCGGACAAAATATTGGCGATTCCATTTAAAACAGGGAATGAAAAATAAAGAAAGTACCGTGTATGTCATAAATACAGCATATTGCCCATAAGCACCACAGCGATTACAAATGACTACCTGATGATGTTTTAGTTCTTTTCTCCCGTCCGTAATTCCCATCATAAAAAACATTTCTCTACCACTCCATTATAATCTACTTTCGATAAATGACTTGAATCAAAGCATAGATTCCTGCAATTATAACCAAATAGAAGATCATCCAAGGAACAGAATATTTATGTATCATAACTGCTCCTAGTATTGCTCCAAGCAATACTATTGTTCCACCACTGGTAAAATTAAAACCATTAGGCGTAACGGTCAATACCGGATGTATCTTTCCTTTTTTCTGTAATACCACAAAAAGCAATCCTATGACTGCTACCAAACTGCAAAAAGCAATGATAATCAGATCCATCTGTTCCATATTCGTTCCTCCTCGAAATTCATGATAACTGCCTCATAAAAATCGCGAAATACTTTCTCCCGATCCAATTCACATTTCTATAATCAAAAGAACCCTTTGTTTTAATTTACATGTTTCCTATAGATTCTGGAAAGTTCACCATTCATATCGTTCATCATCTGATAAAATACACATCCATACTTTTCATATAATCCAGTATGATTTGTTGATATAAAAATATCTTGTACTTTCTCGGATTTAGCAATTTTCTCAATTTCCTGAAATAAATACCCTACATAACGATGTCCTCTATATTTCGGGAAAGTATACACAAATCCTATCCATGGAGTTAACTCTGTCGGTTGTATATCATCCTTCTCCGCATAGGTACAGAATGAGATGAGTTCATTTCCATTTACGAGCATCAGTACTTTTGAATTCTCACCCACAGCATTTTTAAACTTGTTTTCGCTTAATAGTTCATATAGATATTGCCCAGCTCTCCAGTCGCTTTTTCCTATTTGAAACAACCAATATTCTGGTCTGTCGCAGTTAAAATACTCTATTACTTGCATCTGTAGTTCCTCCTTATCAACCTAATCGTATTAAAATACAAACTGTAATTCCATAAACGAGCCCAGAATTTCCAAAATCGGAATATATTCTGAATCTATTTCAAATTGTTTTACGTTGACCGCTTCCGTAAACTCATCAACAATATGTATTGTCGGGGCAGATATCATCCTGGCGATTTCTTTGTCTCCCTGTGTAAAAGTTATTATTTCTTTTCCGGATATATGAATCGGCAAATATCCCCTTACCTTCAGTATATATTCCGTTTCTTTCCATTGTAATGCAAATACTTCTGTATGGTTTTCCGACCTTCCATAACGCGTTAAACCCGGAACTAATGTCGAATCATAATCAAATTCACTTCTTATATTGCCATATTGTTTTGAAGCAATATCTATCGGATAATCCGGAACTACCAGGGCGCTCATCATATCATTCGATTTTTCCCCGATTTCGTTAATCTGATCTGCTCTGACATACTTCCATAACGTTGCGCCTGTGAAACTCAATCTATATAAATAGTAAGATTGCATGATTTCTGCCTCCTATTCAACTTCTCACGTCCTTACACTCATTTTATGGCTATTCCGATTTACTCCAAGCCATAATAAACTCTTTTTCGTTCGTACTATCATCGATATTTTCAGATTGAATCACAAACTGTTCTCTCTGATAAAAAACGATTGCCCGCGTATTCTTTTGATAAACACTTAATCTCATATTTGATTTAATTTCTTTCACATAATCCAATAATTGTTTTCCAATGCCTTTTGACTGAACGGCTTCTTTTACAAAGATTCCCGCAATATAATTGTCCATTAATCCGATGAATCCATCTATTTCTTTAGTCTCATCATCTACATACACGTATATTTCTGCTTGTGGCAATGTATCTTTTACCATCGCATAATTACTCATCCAATATTCTTTTGGTATGAAGTTATGTGCTTTGATGTTTGTATCAAGCCATATCTGTATAACAGCAGTTAAATCATTTTCCCTAAATATTCTTATCATATTTCTCCTCTACAACTTCTAATTAGCCCAAAACCCTTTTAGCGCCAGATTCCCTTGCCAGCCTGTATCATCTGCATTCGTATTTACATCAATGGTGAAGAATCTATGATTATATCTGGTTTCTGCCCCTCATGAGCCTTCCACTGGCACTCCATGATCTGCATATGAGTAAATACCGCCTTGAACGAGGAATCCTCCGGTGAACAAGCATAAATACCAAAAGTAATTTTTCCGCCACCTTTAAACATATGGCATATTCGCATCTGGCTAAAGACCACTCCATCAGAAGAACATTCTATACAATAATCATCCTCTCTTCTGCTGAAACGATACCACATGGATTTGATAGACGCATCTATCGCCGTAGTAGCCCAATCTGAATATCCGTGATTGGTTACCACACTTCCCAAATGCTGATATTCATTATTTTCATATTCTACTGAACCCTTTAACCAATTTTCACTGTCCAAATACATAACTATCCCACATTGGTCGAATCTATGATGGCTTTCAGTAAAGTCTGTTTTTACGACAAAACTAAAATATTTTTCATCCGTTTCTATCTGTAAAACCGGAGCATTATCATTTTGAAAATGATAATATGTCTTTTGCCACAAATCCGTATGCGGCTTTGTAACAATTTCAATTTTATCATCACATATTTTGTAACTTTCCGGCTCACGTATCCATTTAAAATTATTCAAATCCATGTTCACAATCCTCCACATATTTGCAATTTTTTCATATATATCTTCGATTTATCTGGTTTTAAAAACTGTATTTAAGCAACCTGTTCTATGCGGCACTTCTGGCATAGCGGATATTCCGCAATAAAAGGTGCTATTTTCTCTTTCATTTCAGAAAAAGAAGTGCCATAAAATAGAGAGCAGTATATGTATTCCCTTCCCAATAACTATACATTCTGCCTATTCCTTCTATCGCTTGTTCCATTCGTTCAATCACATAATTTATATCACAGGTCTGATAAATTTCAGCAGGTAAATCAACTCCGTTTGAATAATATGCATATTTCCTGCAAGGCATCTTCTAACTCAAATCTATGTTTTGGTTGGAATCTGGCGTTCAATTTTAATGTTAAATTCATGCGTTACCCCCTTGTCAATTGTATCGCTATCACGAAAATCCCAATCCCCAAAAGAGTAAGTGGAATCCCCAGATATAATGGCAATTTAATATTTTTCTCATCATTGACAATCGCATACTCCGGCTTGTCTATGTAAACCCGCAATTCTACCATATCACCTTCTCTGTATTTGGAAGCCGGAATAATCTCCATGCCTTTTCCATACTTAGACGATTGTAATTTTCTCCTCTTTCCTGCCATTATTCTATAAAAATAGACGGATTTACCATCGGTACTATAATCTGGCAGAGTTGTCCATCCAAATCATAACCGTAATAACTATTATAAAAACCGTCTCCAAAACCGGAAGCGACCATAACCATCTTATTACCAGTGTCGGGATTCGCCCATTCGATGAAATCCCCGCCCTCTCTCTGGTAAGCCGGCAATGCTTTATAACTTTCTGCAAAATAAACTGCAAAATAATCATCATAGTGATTACCCTCCGGATTGGATTCATGCCATTTATCCAGGAATGCTCTATATTCTTCAGCAACTTTCACATCACAAAATGCCATCATTCCGGCATCAACAGGGAAGCCTTCCATAACACCATCCTTGAACTTAATCCCTGTGGAATCCGTAGACGCCGTCTTCTTATATTTTACAGCCTTTGCATCTGTAATCTTCAGTTTCGCCGTACACATACGGATACCAATATCATTTTGTCTGCATATCGAGACCTCCACAGGGTATTTGCCGACAGGAATACTTTCAGCCAAAACAGGGGAGAACTTGACACTTGGCAAATACGCCAACGGATCCGCTACCACAATCTGGCCTGTAGGACAATCTATCTCACCAACCGTCAGGAAATATCTGCTTTCGGATTTTATGAACTGACTTTCAATCTCTTCTGCGCTGATTTCTTCTTGCGTTCTGAAGTCCGTGTTCATTCTGAATTTCGTCTGAAAATCTTCCTGTTCACGTGCTCTTTCTATCCAGTAAGTGCGAATCGCTTCAACCATCGCAGTAGCATCTTCAATAGATGTCTTATCATTGTATTTTCCCATGTTACTGTAAATATGCCCGCAATGTTCCAGTTCATCTCCTTCATAGCCACCACAAACCGCCAGCATCCATTCGCCCAAGCGCTTTGCTTTAAACCTGAAGACATAATAATGTAGACCATGTAAATCAAATTCTTTCGTACACTCTATTTTTACGGGAACTTTTCCAAGTTCATTGGGATGTGATAGCCATTCTATCATTGATTGTTCGGCTGCTTTGCGTTGTTGCATATTCATGATTTTTGCCTCCTTTTTATCCGTTATTATTTATTTCTACTTTGCAGACTACTCGTTCTTGAAATCCATATGTTTCTAATACTTTCAGATTTTGACTCCGACAATCTGGAATTAGGGGTTTCTATTGCACTGTAAATCCAGTCCATTCTATATGGTTATATTGCATAACATCTTCTGCTTTTTTCATACCAAGTTTCTCATAAAATGGAATAGCATTTTCATTTGCTATCAGATATACGGCAATATTCTTTTCACCCCCTGCTTTATCATGTGCAGTCTTCATAAGTTGACTACCAATCCCTTGCCCCTCATAATCTCTGTCAACCCCTAAATCTGTCACATAAAGCCAATATACATAGTCTGTTAATCCAAATAAAACGCCCACGATTAAGCCATCCTTATTTCTTGCAACAAGACTTATCGAAACATTGTTTACAAGTTTAGATATTCTTTCCGCAAACCGTTCTTTTGGATATTGTGAACCTAAATCCGTCCTTTTCAAAAAATCAATATATTCCTCCGCAGTTATTCGTTCCTCTTTTATTTCTATATTTTCGCTCATGTTATAAACTCCACCTTACCTACTCCGCCAAAAGTTCCTGTTCAATCTGTCTGGACAGTTCATCAAAACACCCCTCTCACTTTCCCGCTCCTTGGTGCTGTCTTCACTGTACAGTCTCTGAAACAGTTCTACACAACACATACATTTTGACGAAGTCTAGGACACAGCGCTGCTGGAATTCTTCTCTTGACCAGCAATCGTCCACTCCCCATACTTCACGCCTTCCTGGCAGTTCTTATGCTCTCCGATCATCTTTTCCATCCATATCATATCATACCAGGTATCGAACTTATACCCACTATTATGAAATGTCCCCACGAAACGATATCCCATCTTCTTATGAAAATGATAACTGTCATTGCTTAGATGTTCATCCTCTTCTTTGGAAATCGCTATACACGCATTCATATTCAGAACTCCCATACGACGCAGAGAATCCTCTAATGCACCATATAACAGACTTCCAATCCCTGTCTTTCTTGCGTCTTTCCTCACATAGACCGTCACTTCCACAGACCAATCGTATGCTTTCCGATCCTTGAATTTATCAGCATACGCATATCCCAGGATTCGATCACCTTCTACTGCTTTGATATAGGGAAAACATGATGAAATACGCCAGATTCTTTCCCGAAATTCCTCCGCCGAAGGGACTTCATATTCAAATGATATGGCCGTATCACGGACATATGGCGCATATATGGAAAGAAGTTCTTCTGCGTCTTCTATATTGACTCGCTCTATTTTTATCATTGATTTTGACTCCTCATCTTTCATTTTTTTCATCACCTTTTCTTAACTCGACTTACGTTTTCCACCACTTCTACAGTATATCACAATTTATCATGATGAGGCTGAGTCCTTCCTTCCATTCTTGCGTTTTTTTCATACATGATCCAAAATATCTTTCAGCACTAACATCGTATCCAATTCACTAAACTGATATTCCTGCTCTATTTCATCCAGTATAACATTTAGCCTCCGGGCATAATTCGGAATATTCACAACCTCTTGATATTTCAACAGAATCGGATATTTTTCCCCCCATACATTTGTCCAGTCGATATACGTTGTATAATATCACCCTCCTCTTCGACTGCCGGATATCCGGAACCGTTTCATCCGTCTCCCATTTTGAAATGGTCTGCCCGCTCTACCAATTATAATGATCAAATATGCACGTTTTTTTACAAGAGTTTCTCAACTACTCATCCCCATACTGCCTCGCCAAAAGCACATTCGCGCAATCTCCAAGACATTCCCTTATGATCCGCATCTCCAATTCTTGCCTGTGTCTGAGATGTACGATCAGATCCTCGAATCCCTGGACATGATGTGCCTTTCCATACGGCGACTCCCTCAGATACCCCAGCATCAACGGATACCACCACTGATTTCCCTGCTCATCCGAACGTTCTTTCCGAATCTGCATGATCGTTTCCTCAACATTCTCACTATAAAGATAGTACAGCCGGAAATCCTTTTTTGGCATTACACGCATTAATTTCTTATAAAATGCGCAGATTTGGTCATCATTCATCTGCTGGAACAGAAGCAATTCCTCCATAATGTTCTGAAAGAAAGCACACTCAAACAGATTCCCTGCATTTTCTGTCGGAAGATTCCGATACCGTTTCAAAATAATACGCTCGAAATCATCCCTTTTTCTTCTCCCGTTATAGATCTCGAACTGCTCCATATACTTATGGAATCCCGGTTCATCCGTAAGGATACGGGTATATGCTACAATGTAATGCTCCTCTTCCCTGGTCGTCCACCGCTTTATCTCTTCCGTCAACGAGGGATACCGGCGAACCGCCGCTGCATATTCATTCTTCGTCATATAGGTACACCATGACAGTTCCACCGGACAATAATCTCCTTCCCGGAATACATGGTATGTTGGATATCTCTGTGATAATCTCTGCAACAGCGTTGTCTTGCCCATTCCTTGAAGACCTTCTATAAAAATATTCATACACATTCTCCTATTTCATTCTAATCGTCTTCTGCTTTTCATCTGCTTTCTTTTTTATTTCAATAGTTTTTGTTGCAATCTTCTCCCGGAATCTTTCATCATGTTCCACAACCAGCATCGTCGGATGATATGCAAGCAACAATCTTTCTATCTGCATTCTCGAAAACACATCAATATAGTTCAGCGGTTCATCCCAGATATACAGATGTGCCGGCGTAAGCAGACTTGCCGCGATCAGAACCTTCTTTTTCTGTCCTTCAGAATAATCCTCAATATTTTTTGCGAACTGAACTCTTTCCATATCTAATTGCCGAAGAATGGCACAGAACAGGCTCTCATCCAGATTCCGCTTCTTGCAGAACTCTTTGATACTGCCATGTAGAAACGAGATATCCTGATTAATATAAGAAATCCTTAACCCGGATGCAATCCGAAGTGTTCCGCTTTCTCTCAGACTTGCTTCCCCTGATAGACTCATTTCCCCTGCCAGCCTCTTTTTTTCCGTCAGATCCATCTCCTCTGCCAGATATAATTCTCCTCCATACTCCGTCTGACATAGTCCATGTTCTGCATCTGCTGCCTTGTATAAAATAGTTTTGATCAAACTCGACTTGCCGCATCCATTCGCACCTTTCAAAAATACACGCTCTCCTTGATAAATGTCAAAATTCAACCCATCAAAAAGAACATCCGCTGCATCTGTATATTTCAAACCATAGTGATCCGCCATAATCAGCATCTTCTTATAATGATTCATGGGCAGCATCTTCAGATTCACTGGATTCTCTATATCCTGCAGCAGCCCCTCCTTCTCTTCGATTTCCTGGTGAATTCGCACCTCCATCTGCTTCACTCTGCTTTGCATCTTCTTAGTCTTTGCTCCAATATATGCCCTCGTACCTTTACATCGGTCAGGCTCTTTCACCGGATCAAACCCTATCTTTGTACTTTCATTTTTGTCTGCCCATCGTCTCGTCCGTTCACTGGCCGCCCTTAATTTGACAATCTCCTTCCTATGCTTCTCATTTTCCATCTGAGCAAATGCATCTTTGCGGCTCTTATTCTCCCACCAACTGGAGAAATTGCCAGACTGCACCTCTATCGAATGTCGATTCAGCACTAACACATGATCAATACAGGCATCCAACAGATCTCGGTCATGAGATACCAGTATAAATCCCTTTTTCTTCGCCAGATATGCCTTGACCATTTCTCTGGATTCCTGATCCAGATGATTGGTCGGCTCATCAATCAGCAGGAAATCATTTTCCCCGGAAAATAGTACTGCCAGCATAACCTTCGTCCGTTCTCCAAGACTGAGCGTATCAAACGGACGGTACAGAACCTCTGCATCCAGCCCCAACTTGTCTAACTCGCATATGATACGCCATTGCTCACATCCCAGTTTTAATTCTTCCACGAATTCTGCAGCGGGCAGATCCAGATATTCACTTTTTATCCGATATGGGAAATAATCGAAGACTGTGTTCATGCTGATAGAACCTGTGTATTCGTATTTTCCAAGCAGCAGATTCAAAAAGGTCGTCTTCCCTTTCCCATTCCTCCCGATGAATCCCAGTTTCCAATCCGTATCAATCGAGAACGATACATTTTCAAATATATGATCCGAACTTCCCTCATAATAAAAAGTGAGATTATTTACGTTTATTTGTGCCATTCTAATTCCTCCTTAAACTGCTGCCAAAGGAAGTTATGCCGTAAATAACCTCAAAATATATAGAACTATTCATTTTTCCATCTACAGGACCTGCCACTGACAGTTCCCTCCGAATGCATAGCAACCAAAAAAGAGAGGTTATGAGAACATAATCCACTTTTGGCAACACAAAATATATATCCTCCTGTCTATGCAGGATGATATGAGTAAGCATTTCATGTTTTCAAAAGTAAATTATCTCCTCATCTTTTCACCTCTCTCTTTTTTCACATGGCTTCATTATAAGGTGGAAGCAGTCGTTTGTCAATCGTTCTTAAGCCTTCCCTTTTCAACATTTGGAGCGATAAAATCATTATATGCATGCTCCCACAAAGTTTTCGAACCACTTGCAGTATTCTGATTCCTTCCAAGCACCTGACTTAAGTGGACTCCATGCTCTACCCAGCTCTTTCCATCCGTCGCCGCATTCAGCATCAACGGCTGTATACAATCCATCGTATGGGCGAATCTTGCTTCCGGCGTCTCCCATGCCTCGAATTCATCCCACAGTGCACGCATCTTCTCCCCTTGATCTTCCGGCAATAATCCAAAGATCCGATCTGCCGCTGCCACTTCACGCTGCCGTTTCGTCTGATTTCCCTCCACATCATATGCATAAGTATCACCAGCATCAATCTCAACCAGATCATGAATCAACAGCATTGTCACGGTCTTCAATACATCAATCTGTTCATTGGCATACTCGCTTAAGAGAATGGTCATAATCGCCATGTGCCAGGCATGCTCTGCATCATTTTCCTTCCTTTGGGCATCCGTCAGATACGTCTGCCTGCCGATGAATTTCTCTTTGTCGATTTCCCTGAAGAAATCAAATTGCTGTTCTAATCTGCTCTTTTCCATATCTTTGTTCACTCCTCTTATTTATTTTAATTCCGGAATTTCATCCGCCTTTTTCGCATTACCAATGTCACGCCCAAACATATTGCAATATACGTCATCCAGAATACAAGATATGCGATCAACGGATGAACAATCATCGGATATGGGGCAACCAATCCCACTACTAATAGATTATAAATAACGGAAAGAGGTATAAATACCAGCATCCAAATATTAATCACCCAGAAATAAAACGCTCCCTTTGCCTTCGTATTCTTCGCTGAATCCAGCATCCCAATTCCATACACCATACACCCCAGAGCCATGAATACCAGACCTATCACAATTGCTGTTGCAACCTGCCTTTCATACCACACGGCACAAGTAATGATAAGACCTATGAAATCAAGAACTGTTGCCACAATAACGAAGATATTCGCATCCGTCTTCTTCTCCGATTGTTCTGTTGTCTCAATCCCCTTCAAAATATAATCCGTTGTTACGTCGAAATATTCGCTCATAAGGACAATCTTCTCCAGATCCGGAAGACTCTGCTCACTTTCCCATTTGGATACCGCCTGCCGGGATACTCCCATCCTGCCAGCCAATTCTTCCTGGGAGATTCCTTTCATCTTTCTTAGATTCTGTATTCTGTCTGCAATATTCATACTCGACACTTCCTTTCATTTTGATAGTGTCATACTACTCTTTCCTTTGGTTGCATTGCTACCAAACGCTGGTTGAATTATGTCAACGGCTGGTTGCTATTGCTAATCATACCCATTCGAGCATCCTAGTTTATCTTTTCCATATAACAATTCTCTAACAGTATTCCCGAGCAATCATTCTTCCGGCTCCTCCCAATACTTGTTCACATGCTCTTTGGCATCCTCTAAAGATATCGAATACTTCTTTTCGATTTGACTGATTACCTCTTCTTTTGCTACTTTAAATTCCTTATAAGTACCTACTAAAATTCTTATTCCCTTTTCAATACCTTCTTCCCTTCCTTCTTCCCTTCCTTCTTCTTTTCCTTCTTCCCTTCCTTCTTCTCTTCCTTCTTTGTAAATATCTTCCAACGCTTTACACATATTGACCTTCACTCCCTTACCCTTCTTTTCTTCTACATCTGCTTTCAACTTCTTCCGAGAATGCAAAAGTTCTCGAATCGCCTGATAAGTCTCCAAATCTACTTCTGAAAAATACCCTCTATTCGCTTCGATATACTGTAACAATTCATCTTTCTGATTTCTATATTGTAACATGCCGAAAATCACTTGTAAATCGCTCCTAAACTTCTTCAAATCCCCCATATTCCCCACATCAATAAGATTAATGTGATAATTTGCAATATATTTTTTGACCACATCCTGATCACGCAAAATATCTCCATAATAAAACATATCATAAAAAACTAACATGGGAATTTAATGTAGAAAAGTAGATTTTCGAAAGTGTACGGCAAAGCAGAAGCGGATGGCTGGCTCTGAAACCGGGACGTTTCGTTAACAAGGTGTAAGCGTGAGAATCCCCGTAAATTGGCAACCGAGTACACTCACTCCGAAATCTTGATGATTTCGCAGTCAGAGTACTCTTTCGCCTTTGACGTGAAGTCAAAGACTCATGCCAATTTACGGGGATTCTCACGCTAACGCCTTGTAAAACTTACTTAACGGTCCCAGAGCCAGCCATCCGCTTCTGCTTCGCCTGACATTTTCGGAATCTCAGAGTTTTCTCCACCGGGAGGATTCCTGGCGGAGGATGCGTGTGGAACGGTGTTGGATGGGTAACAGATTGGGAGTGGAACAGATTTATATTCATAAAGTATACAGAAGTTTTCTTCTTGGTCATTACATACCGCAGAACGCTTCTTTTTGGGCAAGGTATGCATAAATGCGTAGATTAACCTGCAATTTGCACCATATTACATACTGCAGGACAAGTTTATTGTGATAAGGTATGTAAAAATACATGGAAATACACTTCTAATCGCCCTATATTATATACCGTCGAACATTTTCATGCGAACGAGGTATGTAAAAGAGAATAGAATCACCTCACTCTCCCTGCTCTCTTTACACGCCCACTCTGCTATCTTCCATAAAGTGCTTCTCCACGTACACACCCTGTTATCTATCCAAAACGTTCCACGCACGCTCCGTCAGGAATCCTCCCCGTTCATTAAGAGTTACACACGGAGAATATCAGGCAGAGAGGGTAGATTGGGTGGTTCAGTGTCGTAGAAGAGCCGTACAAGCCGTTGATGAAAAATAGATCTAAAATCAGGATGAATTCTGTGCCACCAGCACAGAATTCAAGAATGTCTGAGCCGGAGAAATCTTCAGATTTGTCCGGTGATTACATTCGGTTCCTGATTTTAGATCTATTTTGAATCTACGGATTGTAGGCGACTGGAGTCGACACTGAACCACCCAATCTCCCCTCTCTGCCGTACACTCTTGAACAACTCTTCAAGAACTAAATTCCCATCATATACAACAACGCATTACAAATACAAGCCGCAATATTACTCCCGCCCTTGCGCCCTCTCGCCACAATATAAGGCGTATCCTGAAGCGTCAGAATCAACTCTTTTGACTGCACTACATTCACGAACCCCACCGGCACGCCAATCACCAGTTCCGGGCGAATCTTCCCTTCCTGGATCAGTTCATACAGACGAATCAGCGCGGTCGGTGCATTTCCGATGGCAAAGATCAGTTTTTCATCCAGCGTACACGCCTTCTCCATACTGGCAACTGCCCTTGTCGTTCCATTTTTCTTAGCATCCTCTGCCACATCTTCATCAGACATGAAACAATAGACCTTCCCTCCATAGGCTTCCAGTCTCTTCTTGTTAATCCCGGAACGTCCCATCTGGGTATCGGTCACAATCGAAGCACCACCACGAATTGCTTCCATTGCCCGCTCTACAGCCGCATCGGAAAACACCAGATTTCTCGCATAATCAAAATCAGCGCTGGTATGAATGCACCTCTTAATAACAGGAGCCGTTTCATCCGGAAGTAAGATTCCCTCTGCCTCTAATTCCTCTGTAATCATCTCAAAACTCCGCTTCTCTATCTCTGATGGAAGTACATTTTCTATCTCAATCTTCATTCTTCTCAATCCCTCGCTTCAATCCCCAAGCCCATAATCTTATAGATTCTTTCCATATCCAAATGCTGCCTTAAACTGTCGGCCAGAAGATCATACTGGGTCTCTTTAAACGCTTTCAAATCCATGCCCTTCTTATCTTCAAGCGCAATCCCCTTTTTCTCTGCCAATGCCCTGACAATTGCCCTGACCACTTCTTCTTTATCGAATATGCCATGGATATAGGTTCCATATATATTTCCTTTTGAACATCCATCCAGCCCCTTTGCATCTTTTACAGAATCTTTTATTACATTCATATCATAATTCTTCCCGTTCACAGCCGGACTTTTAAGAATCGTCTCGCCCATATGTATCTCATAGCCTTCGAAGCCAATTCCTTCTAATCCTGCCAGCAAACCTTCCACATGCTGAAATCTTCCCTGAACTCTGGTTCTCGTCTTCTGCCCGGCAAATATTGTCTCGATTGGAAGAAGCCCCATTCCTTTCATACTTCCCCCCTCTTCTATGCCTTGCGGATCACTTAAGCATTCTCCCAGCATCTGATAGCCTCCACAGATTCCCCAGATTACCGTTCCCTTGGCCGCAGCCTTTAAGATCTCTGCCTCCAGTCCATTCTGCCGCATCCACAGCAGATCTCCCATGGTATTCTTCGTTCCCGGAAGGATGATCATATCAGGATGTCCTAACTCTGACCGGTTCTTCACATACCGGAGGGATATATATTCCTGATTCTCCAACAATAGGAAATCTGTAAAATTAGAGATTCTTGGAGTCCGTATGACAGCAATATCAATCAATCCCGCTTCATTTCGCCCGCCAAATCTCTCCGTCAGGCTATCTTCATCTTCGATTTCCACCTGTAGATAGGGAGTAACGCCCACCACCGGGATGCCACCCCGTTCTTCCAGCATATCGATTCCCGGATCTAAGATTGTCTTATCACCACGGAACTTATTAATAATCAGACCTTTTACCATTTCTTTTTCGTCTTCTTCCAGAAGCATCAGCGTACCAAGCAGCTGGGCGAATACACCGCCCCTGTCAATATCTCCTACCAGAAGCACCGGCGCCTTTGCCATCTTCGCCATTCCCATGTTCACAATATCGTCCTGTTTCAGGTTAATCTCTGCCGGACTTCCTGCCCCCTCAATCACAATGATATTATATTCCTCTTCCAGAGTATGGAACGCCTTCATAATGTCAGGAATCAGCTGCTTCTTATATGCAAAATACTCTCTGGCACTCATATGACTTAGTACTTCTCCATTCACAATCACCTGAGAGCCGGTATCATTGGTCGGCTTAAGCAGAATCGGATTCATCTCCACTCTGGGCGAGACACCTGCCGCCTCTGCCTGAACTACCTGGGCTCTCCCCATCTCGAACCCGTCCTCTGTAATAAAGGAATTCAGTGCCATATTCTGGGATTTAAAAGGCGCCACCTTATACCCATCCTGCCGGAAGATTCTGCACAGCCCCGCACAGATCAGGCTCTTCCCCGCATTAGACATGGTTCCCTGTATCATAATTGTCTTAGCCATGCAATCAACCTCTCATTCTCACTTTTTGTCCGAACTGCAATCCGGTAATATCCTTCTGACAGTCCACGGTAATTCTGACAGTCACGAATCAAGAATCCTGCTGCTAATGCCTGCTCATATAATCCCGATTTCCCCTGAAAAAATACATAGTTTGCTTTCGAACCGTACACGCAATATCCCAGATCTTCTAATGCTTGTATCATAATCAATCTTTCATCTTTGATAAATTGTCTTGTCTTTGAAATATATTCTTCACACCCAGAAAGTGCCGCTATGCCACCAGCCTGTGCCAGTATTGACACATTCCATGGCTGCAATACCAAAGCCATCTTCCGAAGCAATTTCCGGTTATCGCTCATGGCATATCCAAGCCTGAGTCCCGGCATACAGAAAACCTTCGTAAATGCCTTAACGATCAGAAGATTCTCATACTCGCATATCAGTTCCTTCACTTCATACATTTCCGGACAGTCCAGGAAATCAATAAAACATTCATCCAACACAAGCCAGGTATCGCACTCCCTACACTTCATTAAGATATCCCTGATCATTTCCTTTGACATCAACTGTCCGGTCGGATTATTGGGATTGCATAGGAACATTATATCCACATCTGAAGTGATTTGCTCCAGGATATCCTTCTGTACCTGAAACTGCTGCTCTTCCTTCAATTCATAATAATCAATCTGAGCATCCACCACGTTCAATGCCTTTTCATATTCTGCAAATGTCGGTGCAATCAACAGCGCATGTTCCGGCTTAACCGCCAGTACCGCTGAGAAGAACAACTCTGCCGCACCATTGCCGCATAAGATCTGTTCGCTGTCTACTCCCTCAAACCAACCGATTGCATCCCGCAGCTCACTGCACAAAATATCAGGATAATGAACGATCTTACCTGCCTGTTCCCGGATTGTCTCCAATACCGATTTTGGTGGTCCCAAAGGATTGCTGTTCACTGAGAAATCTATCACATCCCTATTCCGGTAAATATCTCCGCCATGAATCTGCTCTCTCATCTTCTGCTCCACTTTCTCATTCAGATTCCACACACTCCAAATACCCCCATCTTCACTACACTCATCAAGAGCAACGCCAAGACTGCCGTTACATACAGCAGCGTATGTGCTCTTCGGATATCCTCTGCTTCAATCTTTCGAATCGGATCTCCAATGGTCGGCTTCTCATATAGTTTGCCAAAATACCATGCATTCCCCGCCAGTTGGACATCAAGCGCTCCCGCCATCACCGACTCTGTCTGCGCCGCATTCGGGCTTTTATGGTTGAACCGGTCTCTCCGGTAGATATATCCTGCATTCTTCCAGTCCATCCCTGTTACCGCTGCCGACAGGATCATGAACCATGCCGACAGCCTCGCCGGGATATAATTCACCACATCATCCAATTTCGCCGCTGCCGTTCCAAAATACAGATATTTGTCATTCTTATATCCTACCATGGAATCCATCGTATTGACAGCCTTGTAACCAAATCCCAGCACCGCTCCGCCAATCATCATATAGAATAGCGGGGCGATAATTCCATCCGAAGTATTCTCTGCCACCGTCTCTACTGCCGCTTTCGTCACGCCTTCTTCCGTAAGACTCTTCGTATCTCTTCCTACGATCATGGATACTGCTTTTCTTGCCTGCTCAAGCCCTTCCGTCTTTAACGCCCGGTACACTTTATCGCTTTCTACCTTCAAAGACTTGGTCGCAAGAATCTGATAACACATGAAACTTTCAATTACCATTCCAAGCTGCCATGCATATCCATAAGCAGCAGATAGAATCAAAGCCGGAACCGCAGTGCTTATACTGACAACAATCAGAACCAGCAGCCCTCCACCAATCCTTTCTCCCGCCTTAGACTTTGGGAAACAACCTCTTATAATTCTTTCCGACACCGTAATCAGATGCCCGATCAGACGCACCGGATGATACAGCCACCTGGGATCTCCCAAGATCAGATCCAGTACGAATCCTACGCACACCGGAATTGTCATCTTCCAAAATAAGTTCATATCCTTCTCCGTTTCCTACCTGATAATTGTAATAATCTCCCAATGGATACGCATATCGCTCCATAATACTCATAATCGTCCCACCATGTACGACAAGCGCTGCCGTATGAATGCCCGATTCCCTGCACTGCTTCACAACTTTTTCAAATCCCCGAAGACTTCGTTCGATGAATGCCTCTCTGCCCTCCCCCTCCGGGAATGGAAGCGTCCCATTACTGTCAATCCACTCCTGATACTGCACACAGTCCGCCAGTTCCTGATAATTTTTATTCTCAAAGAGTCCGAAATCACACTCCGCCAATTCCTCTACCACAGTATAAATCTGTCCCGGATAGATCATATCGGCAGTCTGACAGCAACGTTTCATCGGACTGACATAAATCTCTTGCACCTCCGGATATTTTCTGCCTCTCAGCAACACAATCCCTTCTTCACACAGGTCTTCATCCGTTGTTCCAATATACCGCTTTAAGCGGTTTCCCTCCGTCATAGAATGGCGTATCAAATATATCTTCATCCTTTTATTACCGTCCCGATTCCGCAGACTACACGGCACACCTTCTTAGCATCTGCCGCCAGTTCTGTACATATCCTTCCTGTCATCTCCCTATATTCCCGTTCAAACGGATCTACAGGAACAATCCCATAACCAATCTCATCACTGATAATCACCACTTCCGGATTCCGCAGAGATATTCTCCCGGCAAGATCATCCACACATCGTCCTTCTCTCATCATCCGCTCAATATAAGCATGGAAATGATGAATCCCCTGGCACACGTACAGATCCTCTTCTCCACACTCTCTCCCATCAACCCATCCAATCTCCGGATATTCTTTCCGTGCATACCTAAGTTTCCCCTGATACGCACCACCTATAATCAAGACCATCTTCTCCTCCTCTTCTGATAGCAGCCCCAAATCTATCTTACACTATCAAACCAAAGAATCCACAATCACCACTGCCAGCGCCATAAGTAATTCACATATTTGCAAAAAATATCCTGCCAGATCTCCGGTAATCCCCCCGAACTTCTCCATTGACATCCGATAATAATACAGGAACGTTAGTCCCGCCGCCACCAATGCAGCCAGACCCATCCATCTTCCTACGAATACCATTACCACACACAGAATCACCAGATACCCCATCAGCATCATTTTTGATGTCCGCTTCGCCGCATTCTGGGAAAATGTCGCCACAAGCCCTTTCTTCCTTGCCTGTGGAAATGTAAGAACCGATAATCCACTTAGAGTCCGGGACAACATAAAACTTAGGGCGATCACCTCGATACTCGCCTTGGTAAGCGATGAATAGACCCCCAGGTACAACACCATATACACCGCACAAGAGATAATCGCGAATGCTCCCGCGTGGGAATCTTTCAGAATTTCCAGGCGCCTTTCTTTCGGCTGATAAGAACTCAAAGCATCCTGAGTATCCAAGAATCCATCCATATGAATTCCACCAGTAATAAAGATCGGCACTAATACCAACAACGCCGTCCAGAACAGATCATTCAGAAGAATCCCCTGCTCACATGCCAGACCTTTCAGGCAAAAGATTCCGTAAGATACCGCTCCTATCACTACCCCTACCCACGGGAAGAAACACATAGCATACGATATATTTTCCTCCGTCCATTCACTTCTTGGCATAGGAATTCTGCTATACATAGCGAATGCTATTTTAAAACTATTCCATACTCTGCTCATCACTTTTTATACACACTGGAATCCCATACACCACTTCTGTCACCCGATCTGCCAACTCCGCAATCCGCTGATTCACCATTCCCAGCAGTTCCCGGTACTTTTCCGTCTCAGGACTGTAGCCATTGATATCCGAATGCACTTCATTCGTCACAATCGTAAAACAGCAGGTCTCCCGGGACAGATGCTGTATTCCCTCAATGATCCGATCCAGTGTCTCCTTTCTCTCCTTCATAGTTCCGTCTTCACAGTAGAATTCATTTGCTGCAAGATTCGATACACATTCCAGCAGAATCCCTGAATTCGCAGGAATCTCAAGTCCTTTCAGATCTGTATAGCGCTCGATTGTAGAGAATCCTTTCCCTGCCCGGAGCTGATGATGCCGTTCAATCTTCTTCTTCGCCTCTTCCCCATATGGGATCATCGTAGCGATATAAAGAAGCGGCAGCTTGTTCTCTTTATATTCCTTACCATATTGCGTACACGGATTCTCTTTTTGCCTCTTCAGAAGCCAGTCCTCCGCATATGCCGACTTTCCACTGCCACTGCCGCCGGTTACCATATGTATCATTATTTATCACCAAGTTCCTCATAATCTTCAATATTATTTTCCGAAAATGTACTCATTTTCTGATACACTTCCAGCGCCATCTCAAGCACCGGCAAGAACGCAACTGCTCCGGTTCCCTCTCCCAGACACATATCACAGGTCAGGGATGCAGACATTCCGAGTTCATCCAGTATCATCTGCGTTCCCGGCTCTTTCGACACATGGGATGCGAGCATATATTCCCTTGACACAGGGCATAAACGGACTGCTGCCAGTGCTGCCACTGCCGAAATGAATCCATCAATCACCACCGGAAGCCGGTAATAAGCGCCTCCCAGATAGACTCCCGCAAGCCCTGCCAGATCGAATCCTCCCACCTTGGCAAGCACATCCAACGCATCTTCTGCATCCGGGCGATTCATCTCGATTGCCTTCTCAATTGCCCGAATCTTACGTTTCAGTCCTTCACTGGTAAGCCCTGCCCCTCGTCCGGTCATCACGTCTACCGGTCGGTTCAGAAGCACTGATGCCACCGCACTGCTGGTCGTCGTATTGCCAATCCCCATCTCTCCGGTTGCAATGATCTGATAGCCCTCTTCTTTCCTTGCTTTTACCAGTTCGATTCCCGTCAGAACTGCCTGCATTGCTTCTTCTCTCGTCATGGCAGGCTCTTTGGTCATATTCCTGGTACCATACGCCACTTTGTAATTCGGCACTCTGGTATCTGCCACCATTCCAATGTCAATGGGATAGATATCTACCCCCGCTCTTTTACACATAATCGCCGCACTGGCATTACAGTCAAGGAAATTCTCTGCCACAATCGCCGTTACTTCCTGTCCGGTCTGGGTTACTCCCTCTTCTACTACGCCATTATCCGCACACATTACAATTAATGCTTTCTTATCCATTTCCACATTGATGGTTCCGGTCATTCCTGCAATTCTGATGATATGCTCTTCTAATTTCCCCAGGCTGTGCAGTGGCTTGGCAATAGAATTCCATTTTTTCTTAGCCAGTTCCACTGCATGTCTATCTATCGGTTTTATTCCTTCTATGATCTGCTCTAATGTCATTCCTTCTCCTCTTTTCTGCATGTATCTAAAAATGCCCTTATCACATTCAAGTTTCCATAATAATGAATATGGGGATATCCCGCCAGCAAGGTCTCTGTACTAATGATACACTTCCAACTTCTCTGGGACAATGGTTTCTTCACAGTAAATGAGCTGCCGCATTCATCTGAATCATAATAATGGAATTCATGTGCCGGAATCTCTCCTACTTCCTTGCCAAATACCTTTCCACTTCCTATCACATTAACTCCTGCGCCATTTTGCGCTATATCGTCTGTCTTAGTGCCGCCTGATAAGGTAATATATCCGAACCGCTTAAGAGAAGGCGTGTAGTAACTCTTCCCCTTCAACGCCCCAACCATAGGATATGTATGTCCTTCTTCATCCGTAATACTCTCCTGAAGATACATAAAGCCGCCACATTCCGCAATACAGGGCAGACCATTTTCAATCGCCTCTCTAATCTCCATACGCATACTTTCATTCTGGCTTAGTCTATCCGCATACAATTCCGGGTATCCCCCGTATAAAAGCAAGCCGTCCAATCGCTCCGGAAGATGCTTATCTGATATCGGGGAGAAAGGAATCAGCCTCACACCCATGCTTTCAATAAGATCCAGATTATCCTGATACATAAAACAGAAGGCTTCATCCTTTGCAACGCCGATTCGAAGCCCCTGATATGGGCTATCTGCACCGCATCGGCACCCGCTTTCCTCAGCGAAAGTTATATTCCCATATGCAGTCGTTTCCTCACACATGGGTACTTTTCCATCCATTCCACCAACAACTCCCGGTGTTAATTCTGTGGTTCTTCTGGCAATCTCCAACAACCCATCAATATCAATTGTTTCCTCCAGTTTCTTTCCCAACTCCATGATCCGTAATTGAAGTGAATCCACCTCTCCTGGCATCTTAAGCCCCAGATGCCGGCTCTCCAGTACACAATCTTTCATAACCGGAACATATCCCAGGACTTTGATATCCGTCTCTTCTTCAATCATCTGCTTCATGCGTCCGTACATCATCGGAGATAAACGGTTGAGAATCACGCCAGCAATGTGGCTATTGCGATGACGTTTTTCGTCTTTCTGAGCCCGATAATGAAGGAATCCTTGGATATAAGGCACCACCGATACACTGACTCCTTTACAGTCCACCACCAGAATCGCTGGCGTATCCGTGGTATCTGCAACGTCATACGCACTGCCTTCCGTCGAGATCCCTGCAAGACCGTCATAATATCCCATCACACCTTCCAATACTGCAATCTCCGCGTTTTTTGCATTCTTAACAAGAAGGTTCCTTACTCCTTCTTTTCCACATAAGAAAGTATCCAGATTGTAACTGGGAATCCCCAATACCTCTCTATGGAACATCGGATCAATATAATCTGGTCCGCACTTAAATGCAGCCGTCTTCATTCCCCTGCTTTTCAATACCTGCAGAATCCCACAGGTAACAAGTGTCTTTCCAGTGCCGCTGGCTGGTGCAGTAATCAATATTCTTGGAATATGCATTCTGGTTACTCTCCCTTCAAGGTGAAACTAATGACAAATACCGGATTCTGTCCCATCATCATATGATAGTGTCCTATATTCCTTGTTTTCGCAACCGCAATCTGCACAATCTCTTCCTCTGCAATCGACAGTTCCTTTATACAGGCAATCGCCTCTGCCAGTGTCTCCAATGCGATTGCATTGATCACAACGCGTGCTTTGGGATTCTTCTTAGCGACCATCTGCAATATCTCTTTCAGATGACCTTTGCTTCCTCCGATGAATACGCAGTCAGGAGCGGGAAGTTCCTGAAGCACACCCGGTGCTTCTCCTTTAACAACCGTGAGATTATCCACTCTCATCTTCTTTTGATTCTCCCGAATCAGGGTTGCTGCTTCTTCCTTGATTTCAATCGCATATACCCATCCCCGGTCAGCCTTAAGTGCCGCTTCTACGGCAACTGATCCGGTTCCTGCTCCCACATCATAGACAATCGAATCTCTTCGCAGCCTAAGTTTGGCAATGCTGACGCACCGCACTTCTTCCTTCGTCATAGGGACATCCCCGCGGATGAATGCCTGGTCCGGCAAGCCCTGCGTCACCGTCCCCTCTCCACCATCCGGATTCTCTATATATACCACAGCCAGATCTCCTCCCTGATAATCTACCAAAGACCCCGCGGTTCCATCTACAATCTTTTCTGTGTCATAAGCCAGTTCCGTTCCAACGCATACCGTAAGATGACCATAACCGAATTCTACCAGTTTCCTACAGATATCCCGTACACCATCTGCTGTTCCTACCAGCGCAATCGTCTTCTTCGAATTGCATACCACAGAGATCAGGTTCTCTTTTCTTCCATGAACGCTGACAAGTGCAGCATCCTCCCAGGAGACTCCAAGTCTGGCACTAAGATAGGCAACCGATGAGATACCCGGAATTACTTTCACCTCTACCTGCGGTTCCTTTTTAAGCAGACTCAGCAGTCGTCTTGCACCACTGTAGAACCCTACATCTCCGGATAATGCAATGGCTACTTCCTCATACTCCGGATGTGTTTTGATATACTGAAGGATCTCATCTGGTTTATATGCGGCATATGTAGGCTGCCCGGCACTGGATGCGGCTTCCAGCATACGCTTTGCTCCAATCAGCAGTTGTGCGCTCTGGCAGGCTCTCTTTCCCTCTATCGTAAACACATCCTCCGATCCCATACCGATTCCTACAAGTGTCACTTTCCATTTATCTTGTAAATTAATTTCTTTCTTTAAAAATCTAATTATTTCATCATATGTATATCCATCTTCCAGTAAAGGTCTCCCTATGACCACAAGTTTTGCACCTGCCATGTATGCTGCCTGGCATTTCTCAGGATATCCTCCTGCGACACCCGACTCCTTCGTAACCAGATAATCAATCCCATATTCTCTTATCATCGCCAGATTCATTTCCACAGAAAACGGACCTTGCATACAGATCAGATGCCTGCCCGCGAATCCAAGATCTTCGCACTTTGCTGCCACGCTTTTCACTGACAGCACCCTTGCATAGACACGCTCCTGATAATCTGTCAGATGCGTATAGGCTTCCAGTTCCTTACTGCCGGTAGTTACCAGAATGTTTCCCTTCGTTCCTTCCAGATAACGAACGGCCGCTTCTACATTCTCCACACAGATACAATCCTGTATCTCTTCCGGCCTTCTGATCAGTCTCAGGTAAGAAACCTTGCACTGCTCACATGCCATTTTCAGATTCTCTGTAACTTCTTTGGCATAAGGGTGTGTCGCATCAATGACATACAAAGGGTCATACTCCTTTATGAAGTTCTGCATTTCTTCACAATCCATCCGTTCATGCGTAACGGTAATACACGCTTCTTCCGGCAGAAGGCTCTCTCCATAAGCAGTTGCAACACAGACATGCACTCTTACCTTTCTCCGCACCAGATACTCCGCAAGTCTTCTTCCCTCTGTTGTGCCTGCATAGATCAATATCTTAGTCTCTCTCATAGCGATATCCTCTCGGTGTAACCATCTTCCCGCCAATCACTTTCGTATCCTGATTCCCCACAAATACAGTAGAGAACATATCTACCGGAGTCTCTTTCAGTTCCTCTAGCGTAAGAATCTCCATCTCTTCCCCATCTCTTGCTATATTTCTGACGATTCCGCATACCGTATCTTCCGGCTTATATTGCAACATCAGGGTACATGCCTGATTCAGATATGTTCCCCGCTTCTTACTGGAAGGATTGTACAGGCAGATAACAAAATCCGCCTCTGCTGCTGCCTTCACCCTCTTTTCAATGGTTTCCCACGGTGTCAGAAGATCACTTAAACTAATCAGACAACAGTCATGGCTCATAGGCGCCCCCAGTACCGCAGCACCGCCAATTGCAGCCGTAACCCCTGGGATGATCTCAAGTTCTACATCAGGATATTTCTCGCCAATCTCATACATCAGACCCGCCATTCCGTAGATTCCGGCATCCCCACTACAAACCATCGCAGTTTTCCGCCCTTTTGCCGCCTCCAAAAAAGCCATCTCGCACCGCTTTACTTCCTGCCGCATGGGAGTTGTTAAGAATTCCTTCTCGCCAAAATGCTCCCGCAGAAGATCCACATACACCGTATATCCCACAATTACTTCACATTCCTTTAATGCTTCTGCTGCTTTTACCGTCATCTGTTCATAAGCACCCGGTCCAATTCCTATCACATAGATCTTATTCAAAATATACCCTCCATTCTCTTGCTGCCAATGCTACTGTAACGCCATCCTCCGCCTGTTTTCTGACAATCAGTTGCCCCTGATTGCCCGAATCACCTGCACAGACTGCACTCCTTTCACAGACATTCCCGATTCCTGTAGTTCGCTTTACAAAATCCGATTCCGAAAAATGCCCTTCTACTCTTCGTAATTCATCCGCACTATAGACAGAAAATTCAATTTTCTGCCTCCTGCAATATTCCAGAATTCCAGGTTCCTCCGCCTTAAGGTCAATACTTGCTGCTTTAAGGATACTTTCCTTCCAGATTCCTTCTCTTAGCAGTACTTTATTCACAGCGGATTCTATCTGATCAGCGGACGTCCCTTTTCTGCACCCGATTCCTACGGTTACAGCCTTGGGAATGAGAGATAATGTCCGCTGATACTCCGGTCTCTTATAGATTCCTATGGAAATATCCGGCTCCTGGCGAGAACACTCCTGGTAATCAGATTTTGATTCAGACCATAAAAAGATTCCTTCCGGCAATCTTCCCTCCATATCAGGTGTCGATTCCGGATTCTGGAATTCAATCCCTATCTTCTCGCCTTCCAGAATCCTTGCTGATATCTCTTTCGCCCTCTGCATATTCTGAATATGCAATCCATTCTTTGATGCAAACACATCTACTGCCCATTTCTGATTAAGATCTGTTGCAGTCGTAATCACCGGTATCGCCTGTATCCCTTTGCAGATATAAGCAGCCAGTTCATTCGCCCCGCCAATATGCCCGGATAGCAATGGAATGCAGTAATTCCCCTTCTCATCAATCACCAGAACCGCCGGATCTGTAACTTTCGATCTCACATAAGGCGCAATTGCACGAACAGCAATTCCAACCGCTCCGACAAAAATGAGGGCATCTTTCTTCTGGAACTGCCTGTCTGTCCATTCTGACAGTGTATACTTTATAGAATCCTTTGAACTAGCACACTTCATATCTATGCTTACATTATGATTCCCATTTTCCAAATAGCCAGCAATCCGCCTGGCAAGCAATCGCCCATTCTGAGTAAAACTAATAACCGCAATATTCATTCCCGATTTCCTCTATCCGTTCTGCATCATCCTGATTCATTTCCGGTTCATTCTTAGTTCGATTGATCCGTTCCCATCCGATATTCTGTCGTAAATGCCGGATCATATAATTTTGACCGCTGATAGTGATGATGACTCACCACGTCTCCCACGATAATCAATGCCGTCTTTCTGATCCCGTGTTGGTCGGCAGTTTCTTCCAATGTCTCTACCGTACAGATATGCGTCTCTTCTTCCGGCCAGGTTGCCTTATACACAATCGCTGCCGGTGTATCCGGCGCGTAGCCGCCCCGTATCAATTCACTCGTTAATTTTCCAAGCAATCCTGTACTTAAGAACAGCACCATTGTCGCTCCATGCGCTGCGAATGCTTCCACACTTTCCTTCTCAGGAACCGGCGTTCTGCCTTCTGTTCTTGTTATCACCACACTTTGGGACACATCAGGTAAAGTATACTCCAAATTCAGCGCTGCTGCCGCTCCGCAGAAAGAACTTACACCAGGACAAGACTCATACGGAATCTGTTTTTCATCCAATAAGTCCATCTGCTCTCGTATCGCGCCATACAGGCACGGATCTCCTGTATGAAGTCTGACCGTCTTAAACCCCTCTGCTTCCGCTTCCTCCATCACTTCCATCACTTCTTCTAATGTCATGACAGCACTGTTATAGATCCTGCATCCATCTTTTACAGATTCCAATAATTGCGGATTCACCAGAGAACCTGCATAGATCACGACATCCGCCTGTTCAAGCAGCCGCTGGCCCCGAACCGTAATCAGGTCTGCCGCTCCCGGTCCTGCTCCTACAAAATGTATCATACCGCTCCTCCTTCTTCTCTCACGAAATATCCTTTCAACAAATCTTCTGCCGCTTCTGTCTTCCCAAGAATTCCATATACATTCGAAAATACAATTGCGCCTGCCTGCATCTGCCCACCTGTCCGATAATTCAGATATTTTTCAATCTGCTTCATAATCTGCTCCATAACACGATGCCGCTCTTCTTCTGAACATTTCTCCAATGCATCATCCGTCGTTACACATTCCAACAGTTCACAGGCCTTATCTCCCGGAATTCCTGCTCGCAGCGCCGCTGCGGCCAGCAGTTCCATCCGGCAGTCTGCCCACCTTGAATGTGTATTCATAATTCCCCCGGCAACCTTGATTAATTTCCCGACATGCCCTACCAACAGAAGACCTTTGCAATCTCGTTCTACCGCCATATCCAGAGTCTGTCCAATATAATTGCTGCATTTTACAATCTCTTGTTCTTTGATTCCATATGCAGTCTTCAAGAAATCGAGACCATAATTTCCCGGAGTCACAATCAGATATTCTTTCCCTGCTGCCAGTTTCACTTGCATCTCCAGTCGAATCGTATCAATCAAAGCCTGTTCGCTCATGGGTTCCACGATACCGCTTGTCCCAAGTATGGACAATCCCCCTTCAATCCCAAGTCTTGGATTGAAGGTCTTTGCAGCCAGTTCCACACCCGCGGGAATGGATATCTCCACGCGGATTCCCTGGTCATATCCAATCTCTTCACAGGCTTCTCGTACTTCCCTTAGAATCATCTGCCTTGGGACACGATTGATGGCAGCACCTCCCACCGGCTGTTCCAGTCCCGGCTTCGTGACCCTTCCGATTCCCTTGCCGCCTTCCAGAATGACCTCCCCGGTATCCGTCCTTTCCACCCTGCTGTATACAAGAACACCATTCGTAATGTCAGGATCGTCACCACTGTCTTTCTTTACTGCACAGGATACGCTAACCGGGCACTTCTTTGTGGCATCCTGATATTGCATCTGAATATCCTGAATGTCCAACTGCAGGCGCTTGCCTTTTGGCAGTTCTACTTCGATCTGTTCTGTTTTTCTTCCGGTCAGCAGCATTCTCATAGCCGCTTTGGTTGCTGCCTGGGCGCATGTTCCGGTTGTGTAACCCTTTGCAAGTTTTTTTTGCGGCATCCTACTTCTCCTTTAATCTATCTGAATATTATCTTGCTTACGTTACCATCTATTCTATTCGTTTGACTTAGGCATGTCAAACCTTATTTCCTTCTGAAAAATTTGTTCTTAATCTGTGTTATAAAATCGAATAGAAGGAATTTCTCTTGATTGAAAAATTCGTACCTTTCACATCGTATTGCGTAATCAACTTGATACAATTTTAAAAAGACGGCTATCGTTTTTTGAGTATACGAAAACGCCCATGGTTAGGGCGTTTTCTGTGTCAGGGGATGCACCAGGAACCCTTTCTGCAAAAATGTAATGCGTTTTTGGATATTACGAATTGCTATTTGGGTAGTTATGACCGAGTCATATCCATGGATGGTTCCTCTAGTTTCATTTATTTCAACCTTTGCTCCCGCTTCCCGCAATTTCTTTCCATACAGAATGCCTTCATCATGTAAACAGTCATATTCGGCGGTTTCGATATATACAAGCATTTGAATACAGGGTGGTTTTAAGTTTTCTTGTTCATACCGATTGCAAATCAGCGCCGCAAGAGCTGCACCCGCACTATCTCCAGCTATTCCAATCTTTTCATCATCAATTTCAAGTTCTTCTGAATGTTTCATAATGTGTTTATATAACGCCAAAACATCACCATATGCGGCTGAATATGGATACTTAGGTGTCAGATGATACTCTGGAAAATAAACCCTGCAGTTTGCCTTCATCGCATACACACACACAAGTTTTTTATGATAGGCAGAAGCCTTATAACTAAACGCGCCTCCATGCACATAAATCAAACAGGGTAGTTTTTCCTTTATATTCGAAGGCTCAAATACTTCTACCTTAACTTTCATCCCTTCATATCCTTGCAGCGCAATCGTTCTATGAACAACTTCCTTGGGAATCATTGTAAAATGAAAGGATATGATCTGAAAGATATTAGCGCACTTTATTATCATCCTATTATATGGCACATTTCTTGCTATGTGCTTTAATTCAGAACGGATAAGATTTTTGTATTTCATTTATAGACATGCCCCTTTTTTATCACTATAAATTTACATATAATCATTTTCATATTCTCTCTACCTTTCTATGAAATTCTATTTGTTCAACCGGACACTACTTTTCCCATGAATTCCCCTTAATTTAGAAAGATATTCTCTTGAAATTATTTTTTCTTACGGAGTTTTAGTTCGATATTCTTTTGCTTTGCTGCGTTTTGAAACAAACCTGCAACAAAAGAACATTTTTCTTTGAATGTGAATTTCTCCAGTTCCGGATTGCTCTCAATTTGCATGAGTATCCCTTTTATCTCCTGCAATTCCAAAAGATTGACCGCCACACAAAAAAGATTCTTTTTCCTGCCATCGTTATAATTAACTAATAGGAAATTCAATATTTCCGTTTTTTCTACACTTTGCAATTTCACAAGACTGATTCCCCTCTCCACCACCGCAGCCGGGACAATATTTATTCAAATGCATAGAACATAATCCACAATCCAAACCACAAAGGGAAAATAACTGATTGTCTCTATAAAAACCTTTCATACGCTGTACCTCCAATTCATTCCGGGGAAGCCCAACTTACGCAAATGCTTTTCTCAATTCTTCAATATCTTTTTCAATAAGCGGACGCATACTGTCCTTATATTTTTCCAGATTCAATGTCCTTAGTTTTTCTTCTATTCTTCCACATAAATCAGGTTTATAAAGGATTATGGTATGAAGCGCAGACAAGCATTGCCTTACTGCGGTCGGCTTGTCATCATCCAATATTGTAAGTAGTTTATCTATATAATGTTCCAGTTTATTTTTTGAGTCCCACTGTGCTTGTGCGCAGCACATACGGAAACCTCTTACACGAACAAACGAACTTTTATGAGAAAGCAGTTTTAGAAAATCCTCAAAGTAGTTATACAACTCATCTGATTCCGCAGACGTAGTTTCAAGTTCCAAAAGGAATCTATAAGCAACAGTGTTATTCTTATCTTGTAATTTCTCAATGATACCCATGATATTTCTCTCCACCAAATACAAATCTGTCATTGACCTTCATTCTACCATATATCTATGAATTTTCCCACTCCTAATCAACACGGTATGTTTAGCTTCCGCAAACGACGGGGTGCTGCAAAGCGTAGAATATCGCTTACATGTAGAAGGGCTTGCCGCAAGGCAGGTCCTTTATTTTACGGGAGGATATCATTGTTATGAGCAGTATTTTGCGTTACCTCCCAGACATATCTTGACGCATATGCCAACGGGTACCATCCACAATTCTCAACGGATATTGATTATCTGCTTTCGCAGTTTTTCTCAGATAATTGATTTTTATTTCACAGGCTTCCAACCACGTAAGCCTTTTTTTACTCCTCCCATGGCCTCCAACGTAGGTGTGATCATTTCCATAGCGCCCTTTTTCACGGCGATGCTCACCCATCTGTTCACAAAGGAAGTTATCCTGAAAGTTACAAAATGAAAAATGCGTCAATGCTCTTTACCACGATCAAAAAATACATTCTTTCCTGTGATGCTTAATGGGATACCGTGCCAGAAAATATCTTCCTCCGAATATTTCATCTCTTCAGTCGCCTTTCCGATTGACATCATAACACGGTTATCTACTCGCGCATCGGCCGCTGCGCACATCTCTGCTGCAACTTGTAACAAAGCCTTTCCTTCCATTTCATTGCTTCCATATAACATATTTCTTTCTCCTCTCTGATTAAACTTTTATTCACATAATTCCACTTTGAAAGCAGAATCTATGTTTGATGTATGTACACGAATTAGGCTAAAAAATTACCCATCATTGATCTGATCTAAAATTTTCATCAACATATCTGCATTCTCTTTTCCAATACGCTTTTCTACCTCCTCCTGAGCATCCCGCCACAAAATCTTACACTGTTCTAAAATTTTTTCACCTTTTTCCGTCAACTGTAAAATTTTATTCCTCTGATTTGGCGCAGATGCATCAGAAATCAAGCCTTTAGAAAAAAGCGGACGTATTGTCCTCACAACTGTCGTCCGTTCAAGACCAATATAATTAGCAAGATCTGTTACGCTACAACTTTCAATCTTCTGTAAATTGCCTAATAAAGAATACTGTGTAATTGAAAGCCCCATCGAATCGAGACAGTGATCATATATATCAGATACAATATTGGCAGCACGCCGTAACTTAATACAATAGCAATTAATCTTCGTAAAATTGTTCAATTCATTTCTCTCCCTACTTGTAATATATAATACACCTGTTACATTTCCAGACTACCATAATCTTTGCCTGCAAACTTAGCCCTCTATAAAACAAAGTATAAAATCAAATAGTTTTTCGTTTGATGTATATACACTATAATTCCCTCGTTGCCTAGGCATGTTCGGGACTTTCACACGTTAAAGTGCGCCCATGGTGTGCGAACAAACTACGGCGGCAACGAGTTCCCTCGTTACCGCCGCCACATTTCATGAAAATAACACGAATTCTCACCCGGACACAATTACTCCGCACGCAATCATCTCCCCCGCATCACCCGAAGGCTGCGTACGGAAGTCATCCGGCATCGCATGAATAATCACCGTATGTCCAATCACATCCTCAGGATAGAACCGATCCGTATATACCGACATCCATGCACACCCATGATTACTTAAAAGGGGCGGAAGATCTCCCGCATGATTTGGATGCTGCGCATTACCGGGATTATAATGCCCCTCTGCACCAGCAAATGGCTCTTCTGCATTTCCCGTACACGCATCACCTGCATGAATATGAAAACCATGAAATGACTGACTACTCTTTCCCTGTGCATCTGTAATCCCACGAACTGATATAACTAATAACGTTCCTTCATATGTATCGTACAGATCAACCCTTCCTCTTAGGTCCGGATATTTTTTGCTTCTTGCTATCTCTGCGTATGCCGCAGGATTCTCTTCCAATCTCTTCATATATGCCATCACACTCCTTGTGGCATTCTATGCAGTGAATGCAGGAATTATTTATGTTCTATCCATACTTTATTGTATAAACATTGCATCTCCAAATGAGAAGAATCGATACCGTTCTCTCACAGCCTCCTCATAAGCCGCCAACACATGCTCTCTTCCCGCCAATGCAGATACCAGCATGATCAATGTAGACTCCGGCAGATGAAAGTTCGTAATCAGGCAATCCAAGATCTTGAACTGATATCCCGGATAGATGAATATCTCCGTCCAGCCACTGGAAGCCTTAAGATGCCCGGTCTCATCCGCCGCAGATTCTATCGTCCTGCAGCTTGTCGTTCCTACACAGATCACTCTATGTCCGGCATCCTTCGCATGATTAATCTTCTTTGCCGCCTCTTCATCGATCTGATAGAATTCCGAATGCATATGATGATCTGTAATCTCATCCACCTTCACCGGGCGGAATGTTCCGAGTCCTACATGCAATGTAACTCTAGCAACCTCTATCCCCTTCGCCTCAATCGCTTTTAACAGTTCCGGAGTAAAATGCAGCCCTGCCGTCGGCGCCGCAGCAGAACCGGTATGTTTTGCATACACCGTCTGATAACGGTTCTTATCCTCCAACTGATGCGTGATATATGGAGGGAGCGGCATCTGTCCCAACTGATCCAGTATTTCCTCAAAGATGCCTTCATATGTGAACTGAATCAGACGGTTACCTTCTTCTACAATATCAACAACTTCTCCCACAAGAAGTCCCCCGCCAAAACGAATCCTGGTTCCGACCTTCGCTTTCTTCCCAGGCTTTACCAGAGTCTCCCAGATATTATTTTCTTTCCTCTTCAACAATAATACTTCTATCTTTGCATCGGTTCCTATCTTTGAACCGATCAATCTTGCCGGAATTACCTTCGTGTCATTAATTACCAGACAGTCTCCCTCATGCAGATAGTCGATAATCTCTTTGAATACATGATGGGAAACAGTTCCAGACTCCTTGTCTAGTACAAGAAGCCTGGAACTGGAACGATCCTCCAACGGGTCCTGTGCAATTAATTCTTCCGGCAACTCATAATAAAAATCCTGACGCTTCATAATTATGAATCCCCTTTTATCCTATATTCTTGTTTCTTGATTTCTAATGTCATTGATTCATTATATCCTTTGGTGCAATATAATTCAACCCTGCCTTTTTCTATTTTGAGTTCTATCTATTCGCATCCTATCACGAAATTAAGCTTGTAAGATTGGGAGTTCCCAATCTTACAAGCTTTCACTCTAACTTTCTGATTCTGTTGTAGACACATTCTCTTGTGATGATGCCTGCTGCATTGGCGGCATTGTTCCCGGTCCCTGCGGTGGCATCACACTCGGATTCCATGGCGGCACTGTTCCCGGTCCTTGTGGCGGCATCTGTCCACCCATCGGAGGCATCGGTCGCCCCTGTGGCGCCTGATATACTGGATACACCTTAATCTTCTTAGCATAAACGACTCTCGTATCACAGAGCATATCGTGAAGTCCTCTTTTTTCCTTGTCAACACCTGCCATAATATAACCAATCCCGATAGACAGACCACACAGGAATCTTCCGATCGTCTCACGATACAACACGTTAATCAAACTTAGCCTCTGACTGCCATCCGCATGAATCACCCTCAGATTCAATGCTTTTTTCCCAAGAGTGGTTCCGGTATTATATGTAAATATCACAAAATACAATATTTGAAACACATACAGAATAATGTCTTTTAGCGTATAATGGAACAATATATTTGCCCGAAAAATCGTTCCGCCCGACAATGACAGCATTCCTATCACCAGTTTCACAAAGATGAGTCCAATCCATACGACTGCGCTGTCGATACAGTAGGCCGCCAGACGTACCCAGAAGCCTGCGTATTCTGCCTTCTGGCTATTGTAACTGTTCTGCATAGTACATCGGCACCCCGCTTTCCATATCTGCTGCGGTTTCAGTCAGTATCTGGGCTTCTGATTTTGGAATCATACTTTTTACTTCTACAAATAAAGAAGCCAGAACATTCGACGGTTGTTTCAATTCATAGAATTTAGTTGTCCCCAATTCATAACTCATATCTGATGTCATATCATCATACAGGCTAATCTCATCAATCAGACCGTTATCCAGCGCCTGATTCGCAGTATATGTTCTTCCATCCGCAAGTGCCTTTACCTCATCTTCTGACATTCCTCGTCCTTTTGACACGATATCAACGAACTTGGAATAGTACTCATCTACCTGATCCTGATAAATCGCGATCTGCTCATCCGTCAGTTTAGAACTATCCTTATTAACTCCACTGGTAATACTGACATAGCGGATTCCTAATTTCTCATATAATCCTGTCAGATCATAACCGGACATGATCACACCGATAGAACCTGTTGTCGTGTTCGGATTGGCATAGATCTTATCCGCTGCCATTGAGATCATATAGCCCCCGGATGCTGCATAATGTGCCATATAGTCCCAGACCGGTCGCCCAGTATATTCCTTATATTCTTGAAGTTTTAAATACAATTCTTCTGACTCGTAGACGGTTCCACCAGGGGAATCCACATACAAGAGAATCCCCTGATTATTTTCATCATACATCAGATTGTCAATATATTCCAGAGTCGTAGTATGTTGATAGCCAGCCGCCACTTCAAATGCACTGGTTTTTGTCTGCTCCTGAATGGTTCCCTCCACTCGCACAACTGCGATATAGTCATCTGCAGGTGGATTGAATTCGAATTTGCCTGTTAACAATTCTCCCGCGCTCTCTTCCAGGATTCCCTGTGAGAATGCATTGGTCAAAACGCTGCTTACCCCAACGACAATAAAGAGAACAACTGCTATCACCAGACCGCCTATCTGCTTTTTATTCATGTTCTGTCCTTTCACTTATTATTTACGAAGTTCGATACCCATACCTTCTAATGCCTTCAGAATTCTGTCCATAGCCTCTGTAACTTCTGCGTCTTCAAGTGTCTTATCCTTTGCACGGAATACGATAGAATATGCAACAGATTTATATCCGTCTTTAATCTGTGCTCCTTCATAGATATCGAACAGTGCATAACTCTCCAGATATGCTCCGCCCTTCTTTTCGATCACTTCCTCAATCTGTCCGACCAGAATCTCTTTTGGCATTACCATACTGATATCACGGGTGACTGCCGGGAATTTCGCAATTCCTGTGTATTTTCGATCGAAGGATGCTCTCTTAACAATCTCAGGCATGTCAATTACTGCAATATATGCTTTCGTTCCGATACCGTACGTATCTGCAACATCCGGATGAAGTTCTCCTAAGTATCCTACAACTTCCCCTTCATAGATGATATTTGCCTGGCGTCCCGGATGCAGATATGGCTTGCCGGCATTCGGATCATAAATCTCTTTCTTGCTCATACCGACCTTTTCGAAGAATTCCTCAACCACGCCCTTCATACTGAAGAAATCACCGTCTCCGTACATACCAAGTGTAAACTGCATTCTTTCTTCCGGAAGTTCAGTAAGCGGCAGTGCCTTTGGAATATATACATTCCCCAGTTCATAGAGTCTTACATTCTTATTTCTTCTATTATAGTTGGTTGCAAGTGAAGTCAGCATTCCGTTCAGAGAAGTAGTACGCATAATACTATAGTCTTCTCCAAGTGGATTCATAATCTCAACCGTCTGACGAAGCGGTGAATCTGCCGGAATCATTAATTTATCGAACACCTTCGGGCTTTCGAAAGAATAAGTCATACCCTGGCTGAATCCACAGAACTCTGCAATATCACGAGCAACTTCTTCTACGCGAAGCTTGAAGGACAATTTACCAGTGGTAGCCTCGCCCTTTGGAAGCGTAGTTGGAATATTGTCATATCCGTAGAATCTTGCAACTTCTTCTGCCAGATCTGCCATACGGAACAGGTCATGACGGAAAGTCGGTGCAATCACTTCATTGGTCTCTTCATCGTACTCAAGATCAATTTTCTTGAAATATCCTAACATATCTTCTTTGGAAATATCGGTTCCAAGAAGTCTGTTAATCTCATCCTGGTCAAATGGCACTCTGACAGGCTCTTTCTTCTTGCCATAAACATCAACCATTCCACCTACTACTTCACCGGCGCCTAATTCTTCTACCAACTGGCATGCACGGTCAATGGCTGCCTGTGCATTATTCGGGTCAAGACCTTTCTCAAATTTGCCAGAAGCATCTGTACGAAGACCGATCTTCTTGCTGGACTTACGGATGTTCGTTCCATCGAAGCAAGCCGCCTCGAAGAGCATGGTCTTAACATCATCCGTAATCATAGAATTCTCTCCACCCATGATACCTGCGATACCGATGGATTTCTTACCGTCACAGATCATTAAGACAGATTCATCCATCTCTCTTTCCTGTCCATCTAAAGTGGTGAATTTCTCTCCCTTGGCTGCCGTACGCACTACAATCTCATGATCTGCGATTGTATCCAGGTCATAGGCATGCATCGGCTGGCCATATTCCTCCATAACATAATTGGTAATATCAACCAGGTTATTGATTGGGCGGATTCCGACAGAAGCAAGACGTCTCTGCATCCACTTCGGAGATGGTCCAATCTTAATATTCTTTACTACTCTTGCACAGTATCTCGGGCATAAGTCATTGTCTTTTACTGTTACTTTGATGTAGTCATTCACATCCTCGTCATTACCAGTCTCGGTCACTACCGGAGGATGGAACTCTTTACCAAATGTTGCTGCCGCCTCTCTTGCAATGCCAACCACACTAAAGCAATCTACTCTGTTAGAGGTTACTTCGTACTCGAATACGACATCGTTTAACCCAAGTGCCTCAATTGCGCTTGCTCCAACTTCCGCATCTTCCGGGAAGATATAGATTCCCTCTTCCGGCGCTTCCGGATACATGTCACGGTTAGAGCCAAGTTCTTCGATAGAGCACATCATACCGTTACTCGGAACACCTCTAAGTTTGCCCTTCTTAATCTTGATTCCACCTGCCACACGGCTGCCCGGCTCATGTCCGCCGGCAACACGACCGCCGTCTAACACAACCGGAATCTTGTCACCTTCATTCACATTCTTAGCACCGGTTACGATCTGTATGGTTTCATTTCCAATATTTACCTGACACACAATCAGTTTATCTGCGTCCGGGTGCTTCTCAATCTTGTCAATCTGACCAATTACAATTTTGTCCAGATCTGCGTCTAACACTTCATATCCTTCTACCTTTGTTCCGGATAATGTCATTGCATCTGTATATTCCTGAGCAGTCACATCCAAGTCAGGAACATATGCCTTTATCCATGATAATGATGTATTCATCTTACTTCTCCTTTCATTGGGGACGTACCTGTCCCCATTTAGAACTGCTTCAAAAATCTCACGTCATTCTCATACAACAACCGCATGTCGTCGATCTCATATTTCAACAGTGCGATACGCTCCAAACCTACGCCGAATGCGAATCCCGTATATTCATTCGGGTCGATTCCGCACATCTCTAATACATGAGGATGTACCATACCACAACCAAGGATCTCGATCCATCCAGATCCCTTGCAGAACCGGCAGCCTTTTCCACCGCACTTGAAGCAGGTTACATCTACCTCTGCGCTTGGCTCGGTGAACGGGAAATGATGCGGACGAAACTTTGTCTTAGTCTCTGGTCCGAACAATTCCTTGGCAAATACTTCCAGTGTTCCTTTCAAATCAGCGAAGGAAATATTCTTATCAATGACCAGTCCTTCGATCTGATGGAAGGATGGAGAATGGGTAGCATCCACTTCATCGGAACGGAATACACGTCCCGGTGCAATCATACGGATCGGAAGTTTCCCCTGTTCCATCACACGCGCCTGTACCGGTGATGTCTGAGTACGCAGCACGATTTCCTTATTAACATAGAATGTATCCTGCTCATCTTTTGCCGGATGACCATCCGGGATATTCAATTTTTCAAAGTTATACAGATCGTACTCTACTTCCGGTCCTTCTACAACCTCATATCCCATGCCTACGAAGATTCTCTCAACTTCTTCCAATGCAATCGTATTCGGATGACGATGTCCCACCATATTCTTCTTAGATGGAAGCGTTACATCGATGACTTCCTGCTTCATCCGCTCTTCACGGATGGCTCTCTCCATCTTCGCCTTACTCTCTTCAAGAACTGACTCAATAGCCGCTCTTGTCTCATTCACCAATTGGCCGACTTTCGGTCTGTCTTCTGGTGCAACATCTTTCATTCCTTTTAAGACCGCGGTAAGTTCTCCTTTCTTACCCAGGAATCTTACACGCACATCATTCAATTTTTCCGGCATATCGGCCGCTTCAATCGCCTTCAATGCTTCATCTTTGATGTTCTGCAATCTGTCTTTCATCTTTTTTCTTCCTTTCTTATACTTTACTTGCTGCCAGAGTTCAGCCTGACAGTCCGTGCACTTTCATGCACCTCCCAGATTATGCGATAGGGAACGATGTTTATAATGATAAAAAACCCCGCCCCTAAAAGGGACGAGGTATAACCCGTGGTACCACCCTGATTCCTGCATCTCTTCACAATGCAGGCACTCATTCTTGCGTAACGTGCATCTTACGGCATTTCCTACTATTATTTTCAAAAATGCAGCTCACGTGGGAAATTCGATTACCATCTGAACCCAAGAAGACTTCCAGCCAGTGATCTCCTCTCTCTATCGGAAAATGGTTCTCTACTTACACGGTCATTGCTTTTATCTATCATTTCTATCTATACGTTATCGGGCATAGCCCGCCAGCCGAAGGCATGTATTACGGGATGCTCGAATGAGTATGAATACCTAATTATTGTACCATAAGTATTCCCGATGTCAAGAAATTCTTCCCTGATTTCCACAATTCCTCTCATATCATCCAGCCCGTATAACTGCTATTTTTTATTCCCCAAGAATATCTTATCGCCGACCAGCACATTCACTTCACCGCCAAGCAGAATACAATACATGCAGAAATACAGCCACAGCATAATCAGCACAATCGTAGTAAGGCTTCCATACATATTGGAAAATCCTTTGAAAATATCCAGGTAAACAGAGAATATCCATGAAATAACCATCCACCCAATCGTAGCAAATACTGCTCCCGGCAACTGATTGCGAATCTTATCCTTTCTGTTTGGCAGGAATTTATAAAGGAACAGCAAGAACACAACCAAAACTGCGGGCGCAATGACCACTCTCGCCTCAATCAGCCGATCCGCCACATTCTCCAGAATCGGTATATGCTCCGCAATGAAGATATTCAACGTATTACCGAATACCGCCAGTACCAGCAACAGAATGATAACCAGAATAAACAGTACCGTATAAAAGGTAGCACGGATACGAAGCACAATATAATTACGCGTCTCATTGCACTTATATACACAGTTCAGCCCGGATGTCACCGCAAGCACACCCTTGCCCGCAGACCAGAGCGCTACGATAATCGTAATCGGGATGACTCCGGTTGACTGGTTATATACCTGGTTCACAATAGACGTGATCATAGAATCCACCGACGACGGGAATACCTGTATCACTGCCGTCATCACATCTGCCTTGGTAACCGGCGTGTACTGCACCATGGTCAGAAGCAGCAGTATAATCGGAATCATACACAACATAAAGAAATATGCTGACTGAGCAGCATATGCTCCCACATGATCCGCCGATACATCTGCGGCTATATTCATAATCCTCTGGTAACTATCTTTTACTCTCTTCATCTTATTCTCCAATACATTTGCTCTATATTTTACCCGATTTTTCCCCGTTTGTCTATTGAAAAACACACTCTAATCAGTTACTATAAGTTGTATATAATATTACTTAAGGAAGGTATGAGCAATGGAACTCTTAAAAGAACGCATATTGAAAGACGGACTTGTTAAGCCAGGAAATGTACTGAAGGTTGATAGTTTCCTGAATCATCAGATGGATATCGACCTGATCAATGAGATTGGCAAGGAATTCCGAAGACGCTTCCCCAGTGATAAGATCACAAAGATCCTGACGATTGAAGCCTCTGGAATCGGCATTGCCTGTATTGCTGCCCAGTATTTCAATGTACCGGTAGTATTTGCCAAAAAGGCACAAAGTATTAATATTGACGGAGATGTCTATCACACAAAAGTAGAATCATTCACCCACAAGAAGGTCTATGATGTCATATTATCCAAGAAATTCTTAAGCGCAGACGATCATGTACTGATCATTGATGATTTTCTTGCCAATGGCTGCGCCTTGCTTGGATTGATCGATCTGATCCATGAGGCTGGTGCCAGCATTGAAGGCGCAGGAATCGTAATCGAAAAAGGATTCCAGCAGGGAGGAAAGATCATCCGTGACAGCGGAATCCATCTGGAGTCGCTGGCAATCATAGAATCCATGACTGATACAGGTCTGACATTTGCTTAATCTTCCCACAATTTCAGATAAAAGAGAAAGTTTGTCAAAGAACCGATATCATTGATAACAAAGCATAAAAAGAGGGCTGCCGTTCAAACCCATGAACCTATAGCCCTCTTTCTTACTCCTTAAAAAATAATTTCTACATACAATTCATCTTTATTGCGTTTATCAATTAGTTTTCGTATATGCCATAATTATTTCCAGTCGATACCAACACCTGCTGCCACCGCCCTATCATAGATCGTCTTTGCCGCCATAAGATCCTGTGTTGCAACACCAACCGTCTCGAACACAATAATCTCATCATCATTCTCACGGCCAACAAGTTCTCCTTTAATGACACTTCCCAGATCTCCTGTAAAATCATCTTCTGTAATGATTCCCTCTTCCAACGGAATCAGAATATCACCCGACTCAGACAAGACTGCATCCTTAGAATCAAAATAAATCTTAGATGCTCTTGGAAGAATCGCCGGATCCATCTCCTGCATATGATGCTGATATGCGCCAACGCAACTGATTGTCGCACCTTTCTTAATCTTCGTCCCATCAAATACTGGTGTCGACGAAGGAGTAACGGTAATCAGAAGGTCTGCATCGTCAATTGCCTCATCCGAAGACTTGACTGCGGTAATCTTCGCTCCATAAGAAGCAAGTTCCTCCTGCATCTTCCTGGCAAACACTTCTGTACGGTCGTAATTCAAATCATATACGCGGACTTCTTCCAATTTTCTGGCTGCCAGCATAGCCTCAAGCTGAGTGGCTGCCTGTCCGCCTGTTCCAATCAAAGCGCCAATCTTACAATCTTTTTTGGCAAGCACATCAAACGCTGCTCCTGATGCCGCCCCGGTACGCATCTGCGTTACATAGGTTCCATCCAGCACTGCCGTTACGATGCCAGTCTTGCCATCAATCAACAATACCTGCGCCGGAGAAGACGGAAGCCCTTCATCAATATTATGTGGGAAGATATTAATAATCTTCAGAGATGCCGTATCCATCTCTTCCACATAAGCCGGCATGAATAAAAAACACCCTTCATATCTTGGCGCCTGGATATTGGTGCGAAGCGGCGCATCGCATTTCCCTTCTACCACCAATGTAAATGCTTTCTTATCCGCCTCAATCGCGTCTTTCATAGAAAATACCTTTTTAATGTCTTCCCGATTCAATAATAACATATTCTCATTCTCCTATTCTTTTCGTTTTCCCATCTATCTCTAATCGATAATTCTTAAGTATATTTTGCATCCAGCGGCCATGGCTGCATCGCCCCGCCTTCTTCTGCCGGTCGGCACATCTGGGCATAAATATTCAGGCATCCTTTCTGCTGCTTCAGTTGTGGCTGTACCCAATTTTTTCTCCTCTCTTCCAATTCTTCATCGGATACCAGCAGATTCACGGTTCCGCCAGGAATATCAATCTCAATCTCGTCTCCATTCTCCACCAGCGCGATTACACCGCCATCGTAAGCCTCTGGCGATACATGTCCGATAATCGCCCCAAAATTGAACCCCGAAAATCTTGCATCCGTGATAAGGCCACAACTCTTATCCAGCCCTTTGGCAATCAAAGCATCAATACTGAGCATCAATTCCTTCATATCCGGCGCCCCTTTACATCCTTCGTAACGAATCACAATGATATCACCCGCGACAATCTCACCTTCCTGAATCGCAACGAATGCCGGATAATCTCCCTCATAGACCTTCGCTTTCCCCTTTATATATCTCACTTCATCATAAACAGCGGTAGGTCTTACGATTGCACCCTTGCCGCAAAGATTGCCATACATAATCTTAAGCCCCGGAAGTTCGGATACCGGATTCTCAAGCGAGTGAATCACTTTATTCGGCTTCGATTCTACTTTTGCAAGCATTTCTCCCCATGTCGTGCCATACATTCCCGGCGCATCCGTAAATATCTTGCCTTCCAACTGCTTCATCACCTGCATCACTCCGCCAGCATAGTGGAAATCAACGACCGTATAAGGACCACTTGGAATCACAGCATTGATACATTTGATCTCCTGGGCATATTTATCAAAATCTTCATACGTAAGTTTGATTCCCATCTCATACGCATAGGCAAGCAGATGCAGCACCGCATTTGTAGATCCGGCAACCGCCATATCAAACATAATAGCATTCAACAGAACTTCTTTCGTAATCAATTTGGATGGCCGCATATCCGTCTTCACCATCTCTACGATATATTTCCCGGCACTTCTTGCAAGCCGGATTCTTGCGTTATCCGCCGCTGGTGTCGTCGCAGTTCCCGGGAGTACAAGATTCAGCACCTCGCCTAACATCTGCATCGTATTGGCAGTCCCCATGGATGGACATGCACCATAGGATGGGCACACACTCTCTTCCAGGTCAAAAAGTTCGCTTTCTTTTGCACCGGAAAAACGAGCTGCATCAAGATCCGCTTCCACTACCGTCTTTCCACAGTACTGACCAGCCATCATAGACCCACCCGTCACCACCATTGCCGGTATATCGAGACGCATTGCCACAAGATAACATCCCGCAATAATAAGATCACAGGAAGCAATCATTGCCAGTCCGTCAAAATGATGAACCCGAGATACGAACTCCACAGACATAGCCACGATATCACGCCCAATCTGTTCGTATTTCATCTCATCACTTCCATTTGCAACATTCCCACAGGTTGCCGGAATCCCGAACTCCACCGGTACACCGCCTGCTGCCCAGATTCCTTCTTTGACCGCATCACAGATTCTTCTTAAATGTGCAGTTCCCGGCGATCCTTCCATATAGGAGTTCGGCACACCGATATGCGGCTTTTTCCGGATATCTTCATCCGAATACCCAGCCGCTTTCATCATGACACGCCTGTGCGCCGCATCTGCTCCATTCCAATACTCCTTACCCATAGCACTTCCTCCTAATATACATTATTCTTTCTTCACGATACCGAATGACAATTATTTATCTTTTGTGTATAATATATCTATAAAAAAATGAATTGAAAAAGTAATTGAAAATTGACGAACTGTTAAATTTCTTTAACATATGTATGTGTTTTAGTACTTTTATGAACAAAACCATACAGTCGTCCAATTTTTTTTACGTTCCTGTTCATTTTTTATGACTATCATCTAACATTGATAAGAGGATAATGATTGTGGACAAATATCAGATTATTTTAGACGTCTGCGAGACGAAAAACATCTCGAAAACAGCAAAAAAATTAAATTATACCCGTTCCGCTGTCAGCCAGTGTATTAAGAATTTTGAACAGGAAATCGGACTTTCCATATTCAATCGTTCTAAAACCGGCATGGAACTGCTGCCAAATACGGAGTCAATCATCGAACAGCTTCGTATCATCTGCGACGCACAAAATCAGATACAACAGATTGCCTCGAATCTTACAAGCCTTGACAGCGGCTATATCCGCATCGGAACAATCCAAAGTATCTCTTACCATATTCTCCCAGATATACTACGGCTATTTTCCGATACATATCCGAATATCACATTTGACATTATAGTTCAGGATTTCCAGCCGCTGACAGACTCTTTGAACTCCGGACAATTAGATTGTATCTTCACCTCAAAATTTGCCATACCATCCGCAAACTTTGTTCCGATTATGAAGGATGAACTGATGCTGGCAACACCCAGGAATCATCCTTTGGCAGAAAAACTCTCCATCTCCCTGGCAGATATTGACAAGGAGGATTTCGTCCTTTCAGCCGATAAATTGGATTTTGAAACCGGAAAAATCTTCGAAATGAATAATATCCACCCTAAGATTCGATATCAATTAAACGAGGATTTTGCCGCACTCAAGATGGTGGAAAAAGGATTCGGCATTACAATTCTTCCAAAGTTATTGCTTCACAACGCACCGTTTGATGTATGTGTCAGATCCTTTACCGAACATTTTTCACGAGTACTTGGCGTGGCATGGTCCAAAGATATTCCTCCATCACTTGCACTTTTGAAATTCCTTGACTATGTAAAAAAGTTAGAATTGTCACATTGATTCTTGCAAATGTACCGGTATATCAGCGAAAGGGGCTATGATTCCTTCTGAATCTATAGCCCCTCAATTGTTATATCACAAAAGAACAACGTTAATATATCCACATAATTCTTTCCTTTTTTCGCCATCTCATTGGCCCCATTCTGGCTCATTCCAATCCCGTGACCATACCCGCCGCCTTCTATCACGAAAGCATCTCCTTCTCTTCGGATTGTAAAAAATGCGCTTGGAAGTAACGCAGAACTGGGCACCGTCGTCCCATCCTGCTTGCAGATCTCATATCCACTGCCGCCAAAGGCTCTTCGAATCTTATTCTCCGTATCTACTGTTACCGTCCCCTTGTCTCCTGTTGCACAGATCTGAAGCGCCACATCCCCAGGCCCGGTTTTCGTAACTTCCACACTCTGCAAGGTTCCGACATCCTTCCCCGTATTCAACCCTATCAGGTTCGAAAGCGTCTCCACCGGTACCACCGCCGTCCAACGATACCACGGCAGTTCTTTCTCATAGTCTCCATCTTCATCTTTCACTTCCACCGCCTGAAGATACTGATTCCCCTCATTACCTGCCGTTCCCCATGCTTCCGGACTTGTAGTCCTTCCACAGGAAGTAGAATAATAATAAGTTGTGGCAACCTGTCCCTGATACCGCACAACCTGTCCCGCCGTCTCCTTTACCGCCTGACTGGATGATTCCTGAGCCGGAGAGTTCCCATACACCTGATAATCCGTGCTGTCATTCACATGTGCCTCGTATTCTGGGTACGCATAGTCCTGCATCTGCTGATAGGCATAACTTCTTGCACACACCACCTGGGCTTTTAACGCTTCTAATTCGTAAGATGCCGGCATCTCACTTGGCACCACCTTACATAGATAGGTCTCCACCGGCAATTCATTGATCACTGCAATTCCTTCCGCTGTAGTCCGAAGTTCCAGTGTTCCGGCATAAGACGGCGTTCCGTACCCTCTCTGTATACTATGTATAGCAACTTCCCCTCCGTCATGTGCACAGATACGTATGCTGCCACTTTGGAATCTCTCGTCATCCGGTACAATCGCAAGCATCTGTCCGGCTTCTATCTCTTGTTGCTCCTCTCCACATGTAACGGTCAATCCAGTCTCTGAGGATAATACCACACTTGGATGTACAATGTTCGCATATCCATTCGTCATAATCAGCACTCTGATATTCGGATTGTCGATCTCCTGTTTCGGTTCCTGCACTTCCTCTTCCTTCTTCCTCTCTACCCTTTTATGTAGTTCAGGCTTTCCCGGCATCACTGCCGACAACAGGCTGCCGACAATTAGCAGGCTGACACATACAAGCAATCCATATAGAAAGATACGCTCTCCTCCATACCGATTCCAGTTGTTCCAACTCTTCCATCTATTTCCAGATCTTCTATTCGTCTTCTTTCTGTAATATCTACTCAATCTATCGATATCCTCTTGTCCAATGCTCTTTTCTCAATGTATGCTTTGTCCCGGTATAATATACCGTCATTTACTTTCGCATCACCACTATCTCAGAAAATCATACTCCCAATGATATCCATCCCTAATAGTATATATTAAAAAGACAGCCGATAAACGACTGTCCTTCATCTTTTGTATGTCCCCCAAAATGCCGGTTTCTGTATTTTGACTCCTAGCCGTAGCCAGGTGGGTGTCCGCATCCGCTTTTCTGCCTTCCACTGCACGTTCGGAGGCTTGACATATTACGGAGATATAAGAGTCCCGTTTAAAGTTTTGTAGGTTCAAAATTACAGAAGTTATCGAGCATCCCAGGTTGTTACTGAGGATATTATAACCTATTTACATAGAATTTACAACTGCTTCTCTGAAAATCCAGAAAAAATGTATCATCTATGTACGATTATTTTTCTTTTGCAAAATGCTCGCGCACCAGTTTCACAACAGTTCCTGATAACAAGAACAATGCAACTAAGTTCGGGATAGACATCAGTCCGTTACATGTATCTGCAATTCCCCAGATGATTCCGAGATCTACTGTTGCACCAAGAATTGCTACCAGTGAATAAACGATAAAGAATGGTTTTACAATCTTAGTTGAAAATACGAACTCAATACAACGTGCGCCATAAAGTCCCCATCCAAGAATCGTTGAGAATGCGAAACAGCACATCGCAATTGCTGTAAAGATAGATACCCAGTTACCATAACTGGATGTAAATCCGGAGATCGTAAGTTCCGCACCTGCTGCTGCTCCCCACTCAATACCTTCGCCGCCAAGCAGGATTACAAGGGCTGTAAGTGTACAGATAACAATCGTATCAGCAAATACTTCAAAGATACCGAACATGCCCTGTTTTACCGGCTGGTCTGTATCTGCACATGCATGAGCGATAGATCCGGTACCAATACCAGCCTCGTTAGAGAAGATACCACGTGATACGCCTCTTCTCATACTTACAAAGAGACTTCCTACCACACCACCTGTAAATGCTGATGGATTGAATGCACCAACAAAGATTGATTCAAATACTGCCGGTACAGAACCAATGTGCATGAAAACAACTCCAAGAGCAAGGATAATATAGAAAACAGCCATAAACGGCACCAGTTTTTCTGTTACGCTTCCGATACGCTTCACGCCGCCAAGAAGCACGATTGCTACCAGAATAGCGATTACGATACCGATGATCAGATTAACCGTTCCTACCTGTCCATCCCCAATGATACCATAGTTAAGAAGGGCAGAATCAATGGATGCTGTAATGGTATTTACCTGAGTCGCATTACCTGTTCCCAATACAGTTAATGAACCAAGTGCTGCATAGATGACTGCCATCCAGTACCAATTCTTTCCAAGTCCATTCTTAATGTAATACATAGGACCGCCAACATAGTCGCCTTCTGCATTCTTCTCACGGAAGTGTACAGCAAGCGTAACCTCTGAAAACTTCGTACACATACCCAGAAGTGCAGATACCCACATCCAGAAAACAGCTCCCGGACCTCCGATTGCAATGGCTCCAGCTACACCCGCAATATTTCCCGTTCCTACGGTAGCCGCAAGCGCAGTACAAACTGCCTGGAATGGAGTAATACTTCCCTCTTTTGCCTCTTCCTTTGAGAAAATCTTTCCAATAGAATTCTTCAGTGCATACCCAAACTTACGGAATTGGATGAATCCGGTACGGCAGCTTAACACAAGCCCTACGCCAATGATGCAGACCATTGCTGGCACTCCCCAGACAAAGTCGTTAATCGCTGAATTAACAGCCTCAATGGTTTGTAACATAGTTTGTTCCTCTCTTTCATATTTTTGATAACGATACCTGTTAATCTAACAATATCATATAATTCTCAAATTGTATACAATTGATATTTTTTAGTCATGAATGATATTTTTTGTACAATCTTTTATGATTTTTACAGCACATTCAACAAATTTTTCACAATAGAGAAACATACCTACAGGACTTGCCACTATCAGTTCCATCCGGATGCATTGGCAGCCAAAAAGGAGTGATTCCTCCTCGAAATCACTCCTTAATATTCACGCTTGAATTATATTACTTCTTAGAAGTTCAAAGAACCCTTTCAGTTCTAACCTCTTCTTATAACTGAGGACCAGCAGAAACTAATGCCTTACCAGCTTCGTTTCCTTCGTATTTTGCAAAGTTCTTGATAAATCTTCCTGCCAGATCCTTAGCTTTCTCTTCCCACTCAGCAGCATCTGCATAAGTGTCACGAGGATCAAGGATTGCCGGATCTACACCCGGAAGTTCTGTTGGTACTTCAACGTTGAAGTATGGAATCTTCTTCGTTGGTGCATTCAGGATATCACCATTCAGGATTGCATCGATGATACCACGTGTATCCTTAATAGAGATACGTTTGCCTGTTCCGTTCCATCCTGTGTTAACCAGATATGCCTTAGCGCCGCTCTTCTCCATTCTCTTAACAAGTTCTTCTGCATATTTTGTAGGATGCAGTTCCAGGAATGCCTGTCCAAAGCAAGCAGAGAATGTAGGTGTTGGCTCTGTAATACCACGCTCTGTACCAGCAAGTTTTGCTGTAAATCCTGACAGGAAGTAGTACTGTGTCTGCTCTGGTGTCAATACAGATACCGGAGGAAGTACACCGAAAGCGTCTGCAGACAGGAAGATTACGTTCTGTGCTGCCGGTGCTGCTGATACCGGACGAACGATCTTCTCGATATGATCGATTGGATAAGATACACGTGTATTCTCTGTTACACTCTTATCTGCAAAATCAATCTTACCTTCAGCATCTAATGTTACGTTCTCAAGAAGAGCATTACGCTTAATTGCATTGTAGATATCTGGCTCAGACTCTTTGTCCAGGTTGATAACCTTAGCATAGCATCCGCCCTCAAAGTTGAAGACACCATTGTCATCCCAGCCGTGCTCATCATCACCGATCAGGAGACGCTTAGGATCTGTAGACAGAGTTGTCTTACCTGTTCCGGAAAGTCCGAAGAAGATTGCTGTATTCTCGCCGTTCATATCTGTATTTGCAGAACAGTGCATAGAAGCGATACCCTTCAGTGGCAGATAGTAGTTCATCATAGAGAACATACCTTTCTTCATCTCTCCGCCGTACCATGTATTGATGATAACCTGCTCACGGCTTGTGATATTGAATACGACTGCTGTCTCTGAATTCAGACCTAACTCTTCATAGTTCTCTACTTTTGCTTTAGAAGCGTTGTAAACAACGAAGTCTGGCTCAAACTTCTCGAGTTCTTCTTCTGTAGGCTGGATAAACATATTCTTAACAAAATGAGCCTGCCATGCTACTTCCATGATGAAACGGATAGCCATACGAGTATCTTCGTTTGCTCCACAGAAAGCATCTACTACATAAAGTTTCTTGTCGCAAAGTTCCTTGATTGCGATATCCTTTACTACAGCCCATGTTTCCTCAGAAGCCGGATGGTTGTCATTCTTATATTCATCAGAAGTCCACCATACAGTGTCCTTAGAGTTTTCATCCATTACAATGAATTTATCTTTAGGTGAACGTCCTGTGTATACACCTGTCATTACATTCACTGCTCCAAGTTCACTCTCCTGACCTTTTTCGAAACCTTCCAGATCGGCTTTCGTCTCTTCCTCAAATAATAATTCATAAGAAGGATTGTGTACAATCTCTGTGGTTCCGGAAATACCGTACTTGCTTAAATCGATTTTCGCCATCTTCATCTAACCTCTTTTCTTTCATATTCACTTTCGCTATGTCATCGTATCTTTGTATCAATATACTTCCACAGCGACATTTGCTTTATTATCGCATTTCCCCATAGAAAAGTCAATACTTTAACAATGTTTTCGCGAAGGTCAATTATAGTTATAATTCATTTATAATATAAACGTTCTTTATAATTATGCCAAAAATCAATAAAAATGCAAGATTCACATCCCAATCTTGCATTTTTATGTGCAAAAATTTTTATCAGTTTTTTCCAATCCTTTTACGGACACAGATAGACTACTGGCACTTACAGTTTAAGAATTCCTTTTACCGTCTCTTCCATCTTGTCTGCATCACATTCCAGAGTATGAAGCACCTGTGCATCCAGAATGTCCTTAATTGCCTGAGGCATGGTAACCCCTGAGACACTCTGCAGTTCCTCTAACAACCTGAATTCATCCGCTGATGCATATTTATCATCAATTGCAGTCATAACGCTCTTCACAAATTTGTATGGACTTGCAGTAGAGGCAATCACGCACTTCCGCCCATCTTTACTCTCTTCTTTGTATTGTCCGCAGACATAGGAAGCAACTGCAGTATGCGTATCCATAACATATCCGGTCTTGTCATATACTGCCTTGATACTCTCTGCTGTCTTCTCTTCTGAAGCGAAGCCTGCTGCAAAATCAGCAAGTCTATCCTTCATATCAGATGTAATGGTATAACTTCCGCCATTCTTCAATTCTTCCATCAGTTCCTTCGTCTTCTCTGAATCTTCACCTGCGATCAGATAAATCAGACGTTCCAGATTGCTGGAAATCAAAATATCCATAGACGGGGATGATGTAAGCATGAACTCCCTGTTCTTGTCATAAGTGCCCGTCTCAAAGAAATCAAACAGAACTTTATTCTCATTCGAAGCACAGATCAGCTTATCAATCGGCACTCCCATCTGCTTCGCATAATAAGCAGCCAGAATATTACCAAAATTCCCTGTCGGAACCACTACATTGATCTTCTCTCCGTCAGCAATCTCTTCATTCGCCAGAAGTTTCGCATAAGCGTAGACATAATATGCCACCTGCGGAACCAGACGTCCGATATTAATAGAATTCGCAGAAGAGAACTGGTAGCCCTTGCCCGCCAGTTCCTTTGCAAGTTCCTGATTCTCGAACATGGCTTTCACGCCACTCTGCGCATGGTCAAAATTACCGTGAATTGCAACAACGTCTACATTACTTCCCTTTTGCGTCACCATCTGGAGTTCCTGTACCTTGCTGACACCATTCTTAGGATAGAATACAATAATTCTGGTCCCTTCCACATCCGCGAATCCTGCCATAGCCGCCTTGCCGGTATCTCCTGAAGTTGCAGTCAGGATTACAATCTCATTCTCCACATGATTCTTCTTCGCAGATGTAGTCAGAAGATGTGGCAGGATGGATAATGCCATGTCCTTGAATGCAATCGTTGCTCCGTGGAACAATTCCAGATAATACGTATCATCTACTTTTACCAGAGGCGCAATCTCTTCCGTATCAAACTTGCTGTCATAAGCCTTACCAATACAGTTCTTCAATTCTTCCTCTGTAAAGTCAGTCAGGAACTGCTTCATAACCGCATATGCAGTTTCCTGATAAGACATATCCTTCAACTGATCCATAGAGACATCCAGAACCGGAAGCTCTTCCGGCACAAACAATCCTCCGTCCGGAGCAAGCCCTGTCAGAATCGCTTCAGAAGCTGTTACCTTAAGATTCGAATTTCTTGTACTTTTGTAATGTAGATTCATCTTTTTTCACCCTTCTATCATTCTTTAGTCCGCTTTTTTGCTATTAGTATACTTCACTAGTCCGCCTGCCGCAATCAGTTTCTGCATGAATTCCGGGAATGGCTGACCCTGGAACTGGGTTCCTTTGGTACGGTTATAGATCTTGCCGCTGTCAAAGTCCACTTCCACTTCATCTCCTGCTTCAATACCTTTCGCTGCTTCCGGACATTCGATGATCGGGAGTCCGATATTGATTGCATTTCTGTAGAAGATTCTGGCAAATGTCTCCGCAATTACGCAACTAACTCCCGCTGTCTTCAAGCAAAGCGGCGCATGTTCTCTGGAAGAACCGCATCCAAAATTCTTATCCGCCACAATCAGATCCCCTGGTTTCACCTTATTCACGAATTCCGGATCAATATCAGCCATTGCATGGCTTGCCAGTTCCTGTGCATCAAAAGAATTCAGATATCTTGCCGGAATGATAACGTCTGTATCTACGTTATCGCCATATTTAAATACATGTCCTAATGCCTTCATTATCTGTCACCTACTTTCTCTGGATTCGCAATACATCCTGCGATTGCGCTTGCCGCTGCCACTTCTGGAGAAGCAAGATAGATTAGGGAATCCACATGTCCCATTCTTCCTACAAAGTTACGGTTCGTCGTGGACACACATCTCTCGCCTGCTGCCATAACACCCATATGACCACCCATACAAGGTCCGCAGCTCGGTGTATTAACTGCACATCCGGCGTCTACGAAGATGTCCAGGAGCCCTTCTGCAATACACTGCTTATAGATCTTCTGTGTTGCCGGAATTACCATAACACGCACATCCTCATGAACCGTATGTCCCTTAAGGATTGCCGCCGCCTTTCTCATATCTTCCATTCTTCCATTGGTACAGGAACCGATCACTACCTGATTGATCTTAATTGGATCCATTGCCTCGATCTCATCAATCGTCTTAGCATTGCCTGGAAGATGCGGAAACGCAACGGTCGGACGGACTTCTGACAGATCAATCTCAATAACCTCATCATATTCAGCGTCTTCATCTGCTGTATAGATCTTATATTCTTTCTTAGAATGCTCCTTCATATATGCTTCTGCTTTCTCATCAATCGGGAAGATTCCATTCTTAGCGCCAGCTTCAATTGCCATATTCGCCATAGTAAAACGATCATCCATAGACAGGTTCGCAATACCGTCTCCAACAAATTCCATAGACTTATACAGTGCTCCGTCTACGCCAATCTTGCCAATGATATGAATAATTACATCTTTACCACTGACATACGGTCCCGGTTTTCCGGTCAGGACAAACTTCAGCGCACTTGGAACCTTGAACCATAATTCTCCGGTTGCCATTCCTGTTGCAATATCAGTAGTTCCAACACCCGTTGAGAATGCTCCTAATGCTCCATATGTACATGTATGTGAGTCAGCACCGATAATACACTCTCCGCCAACTACGACTCCTGCCTCCGGCAGAATCGCATGTTCCACACCGGATTTCCCCTGCTCAAAGTACCAGGTAAGTCCCTGCTCTCTTGCGAATTCTCTGATGGATTTGGAATTCTCTGCTGATTTGATATCCTTATTCGGTGTAAAATGATCCGGTACCAGTACAACTTTATCCTTATCAAATACATTCTCAGCCATCTCTCTGAAAATTGGCAGTGCCATTGGTCCGGTAATATCATTCGCCATAACTACGTCTAATTTCGCTTCTATTAATTGTCCGGCTACCACAGAGTCAAGTCCTGCATGAGCCGCCAATATTTTCTGCGTCATTGTCATTCCCATCACGACAACCTCCTATTCTTCTGATTAATCTTACGTGCTATTCTAACACAGGTAAATATTGTGATGCAAGAAAGAATCTGGAAGAAGGTAAGAACTATCAAGGATTTTTTATTCCGGACAGTGTATGCAGTGCAGAAACTAATGCATATGGAAGATGTGATGTTTGCAGCAAGAGTATAAAAATGCAGGAAAATGTATAAAGCGGAAAAAAATTCTTGTATTATGGCAAGTTTTCGTGTAGAATAGGTGAGAATTCATGTATTTGTTAATCAACACCAATTAGTTACAAGGATGTAATGTAATAGGTGTTTTTTGTTTTTTGGAAGATGGAGGTATCTATGGGAGAGAATGGAATGCAGAATGTGGAGGAGAATGGAATTTTAAAAGAGGGATTTGACAGGCTTGAGGAAGAGTTGATGAAGAATCATCGGATCGACCCTAATCTTTATATTGAATATGATGTAAAGAGGGGGCTGCGTGATTCTGCCGGAAAAGGTGTGTTAACAGGACTTACGGAGATCTCAGATGTCTGTGCTTATAATCTGGTGAATGGGCGTCAGATTCCTGCGGAAGGGAAGTTATATTATCAGGGAATTGACGTGACTGATATTGTTGCCGGATTAGAAGGACGGAAATATGGATTCGAGGAAACAATCTACCTGCTTTTGTTCGGCAAATTGCCAACACAGCAGGAACTTAACATGTTTCTTGACGTTATGTTCGAATTACAAGAGTTAGGCGGACGCTTTGTCCGTGACGTTGTCATGAAGGCTTCGAATGAAAATATCATGAATGCTATGCAGCGGTGTATCCTTACATTATATACATATGATTCCGATCCTGAAAGCATTGCTGCCGGCAATGTACTGCGACAGTCACTGGAACTGATTGCCAAACTCCCATTGATTGCGGTTTATTCCTATCATTCTTATCGGCATTTCCGCAGGGATGAAACGCTATTCATCCGCAATCCACAAAAAGGACTATCACTCGCTGAAAATATATTACTTATGCTGCGTCCTGACAGTGTGTATACGGAACTTGAAGCGAAGGTATTGGATATCGCTTTGATTCTCCATGCTGAACATGGCGGTGGTAACAACTCAACTTTCACAACACATGTAGTAACCTCCTCCGGAACAGACACTTATTCTTCTGTCGCTGCTTCGATCGGCTCACTGAAAGGTCCCCGCCATGGCGGTGCTAATCTGAAAGTGCAGAATATGTTCGCCGATATCAAAGCGCACATCCAGAACTGGACGGATGAAGAAGAAGTTGCTTCTTACCTTAAAAAAATCCTGAATAAAGATGCATTCGACCGCTCCGGTCTGATCTATGGTATGGGACATGCTGTCTATACACTGTCTGATCCCCGTGAGGTAATCCTAAAGAGATATGCCAAAGCTCTGGCAGAAGAAAAGGGATTAATGGAGGAATTCGCTCTCTATGAATTGGTAGAACGTCTTGCTGGTCAGTTGATCATGGAACACCGCAGGTTATTCAAGAATGTCTGTGCCAATGTAGACTTTTACAGTGGTTTTGTATATACAATGCTTGGCATCCCGCAGGAGTTGTTCACTCCGATCTTCGCTATTGCACGTATGCCGGGATGGAGCGCTCACCGCCTGGAGGAATTAATCAATGCAAGCAAGATTATTCGTCCGGCTTACAAATACGTTGGGGCGCATGGAAGTTTTCTTCCGATTGAAGAGCGAATTTAATGTAGAAAAATAGATTTTTGAAAATGTACGGTGCAAGGGCAGGGAAGGTGTAAACTGTAACCGGATCATTTCGCCAAGACCTCGTTACAGAAAAAGATACCGTCGGTTCTAACCGGGCATATTCGCCGTAAGCCCTTGATGGCCTTACGACTCAGATGCCCTCGAAACCAGGACTTGTGGTCCTGGTTTCGTACGAACTGACGGTATCTTTTTCTGTAACGGGGTCTAAGGCTCATGATACGGCTACAGCCCACACCTTCCCTGCCCTTGCACCTGACATCTCCGAAATCTCAAGATTATCTCCATTGGGGGGATTCCGGTGGAAATATGTGTGGAGCGGTGTCGGCGGGATAACAGATTGGAAGTGTAGGGGAATAAAGAAAACTCCCAGTTCATTAAGAGTTACACATAAGTATATCAGGCAGAGAGGAGCCGGATGTGAACTCCCATACTGCCCCTCTCTGCCGTACACCTTACGAATTACTCTTCATGAATTAAATTCACACTTTTTTCACAATTTTATTAGCACTCACACTTGACGAGTGCCAAAATATGTGTTATATAATAACTATAGCAAATAAAACAATTAATAATTCACATACCTTATTGGATATACTAATCACAATAAGGGACTATTTTAAGGAGGAATGTTTTATGTTACTTGCAAACAGAGGTTTTAACAATTTATTCGATGATATGTTCAGTGATCCATTCTTTACACATTCTTATGACCGTTCATCTGCTCAGATTATGAAGACAGACATTCATGAAAAAGACGGCAACTATCTGATCGAGATGGAACTTCCGGGATATGCGAAAGAGGATATCAAAGCGGATCTGAAGGATGGCTATCTTACCATTACCGCTCATAAGAATGAGACCAAAGAAGAGAAAGATGCGAAAGGCAACTGCGTTCACAAAGAGCGTTATACAGGAACCTGCAACAGAAGTTTCTACGTAGGTGATGCTCTCACCCAGGAAGATATCAAAGCTGCTTTCAAAGACGGAGTTCTTCATCTGAGATTTCCAAAAGAAATACAGAAACAGGAAGAGCAGCCTAAACTGATTACAATTGAATAATCTTTACCTAACCAACACACTATTTTCATTATAGAGGGGCTCGGTCCCATGTTGTCAGGGAATATTCCCTTTTATATAAATCATCCTATCTTGTGTAATATTTATA